>NZ_QUAC01000036.1 GCF_003389455.1 Streptomyces inhibens
GCACGCGCCGCGAAGACCAGGTTCTCCAGCGCCAGCGCGTCCTGCTCAGCCGCCGAGACTCCCTCGATGCGGTTGCCGTAGAGCGCGTTGAAGCTCGTGCACCCCAGCGACTTCGCGAACTCGATCGCCACCGGCACATTCGCCCGGAACCGCTCCGACTCCTCCCCCGGAACCGACAGGGCGCCGCGGTCGGGACCCGGCAGCTGACCGGCGTAGAAGTTCAGCCCCACCAGCCGCACCCCGGCATCGTTCAGCGCGCTCCGCAGCGCGTGAAGCTCCGCCTGCTCCGGAACCGGGGCATCCACCCACGGCCACCACAGCTCCACCGCCGTGAAACCCGCCGCCCGCGCGGCCGCCGGCCGCTCCAGCAACGGAAGCTCGGTGAACAGGATCGACAGATTGACGTTGAAGCGCGTGTCCGTGAAACCCATAAGGGCCGGCGCTCCTTCCGGATAGCGGATTTTGGTTTCTGTTCTACGGGATGGTGGCGAGGCCGGGCGCGCCGGTCAAGCTGCGCCCGGCCCACCGTCCGGATCGGATCCGGGTCAGGCCTTCAGCGGCTTGATCGCAGTGGGCGCATGGCCGGGCTCGGTCGCGATGTCTTCCCACTCGTTGACGCTGGCGATGTCGCTGCCGCTCATCGAGATGTTGGTGATCCGCTCAAGGATCGCCTCGACGACGACCGGGACACGGTGCTCGGCGGCCAGCTTCTTGGCCTGCTCGAAGGCGGCGCCCAGCTCGCTCGGGTCGGTGACCCGGATGGCCTTGCAGCCCAGGCCCTCGGCGACCTTGACGTGGTCCACGCCGTAGACGCCCAGCTCCGGCGAGTTGATGTTCTCGAACTCCAGGTTGACCTGGAAGTTGATGTCGAGGTTGCGCTGCGCCTGGCGGATCAGGCCCAGGTACGCGTTGTTCACCAGGACATGGACGTAGGGGATCTTGTGCTGGGCGCCGACGGCCAGCTCCTCGATCATGAACTGGAAGTCGTAGTCGCCGGAGAGCGCGACGACCGGCGTCTCCGGGTCGGCGGTGGCAACCCCCAGCGCGGCCGGGATGGTCCAGCCGAGCGGGCCGGCCTGGCCGCAGTTGATCCAGTGGCGCGGCTTGTAGACGTGCAGCATCTGGGCGCCGGCGATCTGGGAGAGCCCGATGGTGGTGACGTAGCGGGTCTCCGGGCCGAAGGCCTTGTTCATCTCCTCGTAGACGCGCTGCGGCTTCATCGGGATGTTGTCGAAGTGCGTACGGCGCTGGAGCTGGGCCTTGCGCTCCTGGGTGGAGGCGGCCCAGTCGCTGCGGTCGGGCAGCTTGCCGGCGGCCTTGAGCTCCTTGGCCACCTCGACGAACAGCTCCAGCGCGGCCTTGGCGTCCGAGGCGATGCCGTAGTCCGGGGCGAAGATCTTGCCGATCTGGGTCGGCTCGATGTCGACATGGACGAACTTACGGCCCTGGGTGTAGACGTCCAGCTTGCCGGTGTGGCGGTTGGCCCAGCGGTTGCCGATGCCCAGGACGAAGTCGGACTCCAGGAAGTTGGCGTTGCCGTAGCGGTGCGAGGTCTGCAGGCCGACCATGCCGGCGTTCAGCTCGTGGTCGTCGGCGAGGATGCCCCAGCCCATCAGGGTGGGGACGACCGGGGTGCCGGTCAGCTCGGCGAACTCGACCAGCAGCTCGGAGGCGTCAGCGTTGATGATGCCGCCACCGGCGACGATCAGCGGGCGCTCGGACTCGTTGAGCAGCGCGATGGCCTTCTCGACCTGTGCGCGGGTCGCGGCCGGCTTGAAGGCCGGGAGCGGCTCGTATGTCTCGGGGTCGAAGTCGATCTCGGTCAGCTGGACATCGATCGGCAGGTCGATCAGGACCGGGCCGGGGCGTCCGGAGCGCATCAGGTGGAAGGCCTGCTGGAAGACGCCGGGGACCTGGGCGGCCTCCATCACCGTGGTCGCGGCCTTGGTGACCGGCTTGGCGATCGAGGCGATGTCGACGGCCTGGAAGTCTTCCTTCTGGATCACCGCGGTCGGGGCCTGGCCGGTGATGCACAGGATCGGGATGGAGTCACCGATCGCGGAGTAGAGGCCGGTGATCATGTCCGTGCCGGCCGGGCCGGACGTGCCGATGCAGACGCCGATGTTGCCCGGGTGGGTCCGGGTGTAGCCCTCGGCCATGTGCGAAGCGCCCTCGACATGGCGGGCCAGCGTGTGGTCGATCCCGCCCGCGCTCTTGAGTGCCGCGTAGAAGGGGTTGATCGCGGCGCCCGGCACTCCGAAGGCGTTGGTCACGCCCTCACGCTTGAGGATCTCCACCGCGGCGCGGGCGGCTGTCATTCGAGGCATCGAGTACTCCTGCGTCGACCTGTCACGGGCACGTCCGGCGAAGGGGCCGGAAGTTCTTAATTCCGCATCATGGAATTAATGTTTTGCTTTATGGAAGGAAGTTAGAGCGCGGCGATCCGCCCGTCAAGGGGATGACGGGCGGGCGATGCCGAAATGTCCGAGAGGGGCGCGGGCGCGCGGGCATGGCACGCGGGCGCGGTCGTGGGCGCTGTGGCCTGCGGACATGCGGGCACGGAGGGCGTACGGAATACATGAAATGCGCGGAACGCGAAGAGCCGCGCACCGGGCGACTGCCCGATGCGCGGCTCGTACCGGGCTCACCCCAGCAGTGACAGCGCCAGCGCGCCCGCGATGGCGAGCGCGTACCCGGCGGCACCGAGCGCCACGGTCCGCGTACGGCGCCGCTCGCTCGGATCCGCGCGGGCGAGCAGCCACGCCAGCAGCGGCAGTACGAGGATGCCGTGCAGGCTCACCCCGTGGACGGGCTTGAGAAAGCCACCGACGACGTAAGCCGGCTGCTGGTGGCCGGAGTTGACCTGGGCGACGCCGCGAGCGATCATCGCGGCCCCCGAAGCCAGCCCAATGAGCAGGGTCACGAACCCGGCGCAGGGCCAGTTGCATGCTCGGCGCGAGCGCGGGGTTGCCGCGGAAGGCCCGTACGGCAAAGACGACCAGCGTCGCGATCAGTACGGCACCACCGACCGCGAGCAGCGTCGAGACCGAACTGTCCAGCGCCGTCTCGCGGTTGAAGTGCGAGGGCACACGCCGCCATGCCTGCACGGTGATCCCGGCGACCTCCGCGGCACAGTCCGCGGCGAAGATCCCGAGCGTCACCGACCGCAGCCGTCCGCCGATGCGGAGACACGAGGTCAGCCAGGTGATCGTGATCAGCGTCAGCCCGAAGGACAGACCGAACGTCACCGGCTTCCGCCAGGAGACCGGCCCCCGCCAAGGCCCACCCATAGCGCCGTACGGCGGAAGGCTCGGGCGGCACTCCGGCGGGAGTAGCCCCGAGACCCACCGGGCGCACACAGCCGGTCGCCGGCACCCCCGCATCAGGGGCACCGGCGACGGTGTGGACAGAGTTACGGCCGGCTAGCGGATCGGCATCCCCGACAGCGTCCGAGCGATCACCAGCCGCTGGATCTCACTCGTACCTTCGAAGATCGTGTAAATGGCGGCATCGCGGTGCATCCGCTCGACCGGGTATTCGCGGGTGAAGCCGTTGCCGCCGAAGATCTGGACGGCCTGGGCGGTGACCTTCTTGGCGACCTCGCTGGCGAAGAGCTTGGACATGGAGCCCTCGGCGGAGGTGAAGGGCTTGCCCGTGGTGGCCATCCAGGAGGCGCGCCAGACCAGGAGGCGGGCGGCGTCGATCTGGGTGCGCATATCGGCGAGCTGGAAGGCGACGCCCTGGTTGTCGATGATCGGGCGGCCGAACTGGGAGCGGGTCTTGGCGTACTCCAGGGCCTCTTCGTAGGCCGCGCGGGCGGTACCGACCGCCATCGCGCCGACCGCGGGGCGGGAGGCCTCGAAGGTGGCCATCGCGGCGTTCTTCACACGCTCGCCGCCCGCCTTGGCCTTCTCGCGGGCGCGGGCGAGGCGCTCGTCGAGCTTCTCCTTGCCGCCGAGCAGGCAGTGGCCGGGGACCCGGACGTTCTCCAGGACGACCTCGGCGGTGTGCGAGGCGCGGATGCCGTGCTTCTTGAACTTCTGGCCCTGGGAGAGGCCGGGGGTGTTCGGGGGGACGATGAAGGAGGCGTGGCCCTTGGAGCCGACGTCCGGGTCGACGACCGCGACGACGACATGGACATTGGCGATGCCGCCGTTGGTGGCCCAGGTCTTGGTGCCGTTGAGCACCCACTCGTCCTTGGCCTCGTCGTAGACGGCACGGGTGCGCATCGCGGCGACGTCCGAGCCGGCGTCCGGTTCCGACGAGCAGAAGGCGGCGACCTTGACGTCATTGGCGTCGCCGTACATCTGCGGGACCCAGGTGCCGATCTGCTCCTCGGTGCCGTTGGCCAGCACGCCGACGGCAGCGAGTCCGGTGCCCACGATCGACAGGGCGATGCCCGCGTCGCCCCAGAACAACTCCTCCATGGCCATCGGAATGCCGAGGCCGGTGGGGTCGAAGAACTGCTGGGCGTAGAAGTCCAGCGAATACAGGCCGATCTTGGCGGCTTCCTGGATGACGGGCCAGGGCGTCTCCTCGCGCTCGTCCCATTCGGCGGCGGCGGGGCGCACAACGTCCGCGGCGAAGCCGTGAATCCAGTCACGGACTTCCTTCTGCTCGTCGTTGAGCTCCATGGTGAACTCGGCCATGTCCCCTCCAGTGCTGCAGGCATTTCAGATGTTACTAGCGGTAACCCGCAGTGTGTTACTCGTCAGTAAGGGATGTCAACTCCCCAGGGAACGAATTCGTGGTGGAGGACGGGTGTTACGTTGCGCGAGCGCCACGGATTCACAAGGGTGGGGAGCACGACCATGGAGAGCACAGAGCACAGCGGCCGCCAGCAGACGGCGACCGAGCGCAGACGGCGGGAGCTGCTGGAGGCCGCCGAGCGCATTGTGCTGCGCGACGGCCCGGACGCCTCGATGAACGCCATCGCCGCCGAGGCCGGCATCACCAAACCGATCCTCTACCGGCACTTCGGTGACAAGGGCGGGCTGTATCGGGCACTGGCCGTACGGCACACGGATGCCTTGCTGGCCAACCTGGCGACTGCGCTGGACGCACCCGTCCTGCGCCGGGACCGGGTCGAGGCCACTCTCGACGCCTATCTGCTCGCGATCGAGACCCGGCCGCAGGTGTACCGCTTCCTGATGCACCCGTCGGACGAGGACCATCCGTCGGAGTCCAGCTTCGACGTGGGGCGGCACTCCGCTCCGCTGCTGCGGCGGCTCGGCGAGGAGCTGGCCAAGGTGATCACCGACCGGCTCGACCTGGGGCCGGGCGGCGAGCTGACGGCACGGGTATGGGGACACGGCATCGTCGGCATGATGCACGGCGCCGGCGACTGGTGGCTACGCGAACGCCCCTGCTCCCGCGAGCAGTTGGTCGAGCAGCTGACCGATCTGCTGTGGGGGCAGCTGGCCGCGGTCAAGGACCGCGTGGACGGCCCCGGTTTCTGAGACCGGGACGCAGAACGGGCGGGCCGGTCGCTCAGCGGCCGGACTCCCCCGCCTCCGCGGCCCACGGGGCCTTGGCCGCCGCGCGCAGCGCCCGGCGGCGGCGCAGTCCGGTGAGGCGGTCGACGTAGAGACCACCTTCGAGATGGTCGCACTCGTGCTGGAGACAGCGGGCGAAGAAACCGGTGCCGGTCACCGTCCTCGGCTCGCCGGTGACCGTGAACCCGGTCACTACCGCGTGGTCGTGGCGCGGGGTGCCGGCCTCGATGCCGGGGAGCGAGAGACAGCCCTCGGGCCCGCGGATCACCGGTCCGTCGGCCTCGACGAGCCGGGGGTTGACGAGATGCCCCAAGTGACGGCGGTCCTCGTCGTCGGGGCAGTCGTATACGAACACCCGCAGCGGGACGCCGATCTGGTTGGCGGCGAGGCCGACCCCGTGCGCCGCATACATCGTGGCGTACATGTCCTCGATCAGACGGGCCAGGTCACCGTCGAAGGTGGTGACCTCCTGGCAGGGCCCGGTCAGGGCCGGATCGCCGAGCAGGCGCAGTGGACGGGGGCGGCCGGAACTGCCGGGGATGGTGCGGGATGGCATGGGGGTAAGCGTACGGTCCGGCTCGCACCGGATGTCGTCGCACGGGTGGCGGGGTTCGGGCCCGCGCCCGGATCTCGATAGGCTGATCCCCGACCGAAGCCTCCGGCCGGTCGTCGGCTGCGGAGGAGGCGTTCCACCGGCAGCCTCACGGCAGGCGGGCGCCGGATGCAAGGAGGATCAAGGACGATGGCAGGCAACACGGAGCCGCTGTCGCCGCGGGCCAAGCTGGCCGTGACGGCGGGCAAGGCCGCGGCGGCGGTGTCGCGCGCGGCGGGCCGCGGCAGCGGATCGGTGATCGGTGGCCGGGTGGCGCTCAAGCTCGACCCCGACCTGCTGGCGCGGCTGGCCCGACACCTGGACGTCATTCTGGTGTCGGCGACCAACGGCAAGACGACCACGACGAGGCTGATCGCGGAGGCGCTGCGGGCCAGCGGTCCGGTGGTCTCCAACGCGCTCGGCGCCAACATGCCGGCGGGCATCACGTCCGCGCTGGCCGGTGGATCGGATGCCCGTTACGGCGTCATCGAGGTCGACGAGAAGTACCTCGCGGGTGTGGCACGTGATGTGACGCCGAAGGCCATAGCGCTGCTGAACCTCTCGCGCGACCAGCTCGACCGCGCCGCCGAGACCCGGATGCTGGCCGAGCACTGGCGCGAGGGGCTGGCCGGCTCCAAGGCGCTGATCGTCGCCAACGCGGACGACCCGCTGATCGTCTGGGCGGCCTCGTCGTCCGCGAATGTGGTGTGGGTCGCCGCCGGGCAGGAGTGGAAGGACGACGCCTGGTCCTGCCCCTCGTGCGGTGGTGTGATGCAGCGGCCGGGCGACGACTGGTTCTGCGGCGAGTGCGGCTTCCGCCGCCCCATGCCCAGCTGGGCACTCTCCGGCGACCATGTTCTCGACCCGCACGGCAGCGCCTGGCCGATCAAGCTGCAGCTGCCGGGGCGCGCCAACAAGGCGAACGCCACCACCTCGGCCGCGGTCGCCGCCGCCTTCGGTGTGCCGCCGCAGGTGGCCCTGGAGCGGATGTTCTCGGTGCAGGCCGTGGCCGGCCGCTACGACGTGGTCAGTTTCATGGAGCGGGAGCTGCGGCTGCTGCTGGCGAAGAACCCGGCCGGCTGGCTGGAGACGTTCTCGCTGATCGACCCGCCGCCGACCCCGGTGATCATGTCGGTGAACGCGCGCGGCGCGGACGGCACGGACACCTCCTGGCTGTGGGACGTCGACTACACCCGGCTGGCCGGGCATCCGATCTTCGTGCTGGGCGACCGCAAGCTGGACCTTGCGGTGCGCCTTGAGGTCGCGGGGCTCGACTTCCAGGTGTGCGACAGCCTCGACGAGGCGGTGGGGATGGCGCCGCCCGGCCGGATCGAGGTCATCGCCAACTACACGGCCTTCCAGGACCTGCGCCGGCGGGTGGGCAACTGACGTGATGCACGGACAAGGACGAGCGAGAATGAGCGACAACAGCCTGCGCCTGGTGTGGATCTATCCGGATCTGCTGAGCACGTACGGCGACCAGGGAAACGCCCTGGTGGTGGAGCGGCGGGCGCGCCAGCGCGGGCTGGACGTCCAGCGCGTGGACGTACGGTCCGACCAGCAGATCCCCACCTCCGGTGACATCTATCTGATCGGTGGCGGCGAGGACCGGCCGCAGCGGCTGGCCTCCGAGCGGCTGATCCGCGACGGCGGGCTGAGCCGCGCCGTCTCCAATGGCGCGATCGTCTTCTCGGTGTGCGCCGGCTACCAGATCCTGGGCCACGAGTTCATCAATGACCTCGGTGAGCGGCAGCAGGGCCTGGGGCTGCTGGACGTGGTGTCCACCCGCGGCGAGGGCGAGCGCTGCGTCGGCGACGTACTGGCCGATATCGACCCGCAGTTGGGGCTGCCGCCGCTGACCGGTTTCGAGAACCACCAGGGCGTGACGCATCTGGGCAAGACCGCCCGGCCGTTCGCCAAGGTGCGGTTCGGCAAGGGCAACGGCGTCGGTGACGGCTTCGAGGGCGCGTACAACGACACCGTCTTCGGTACGTACATGCACGGCCCGGTGATGGCCCGCAATCCGCACATCGCCGACCTGCTGATCAAGCTGGCGCTGGATGTCAATGCGCTGCCTCCGGTGGAAGACCGCTGGTACGAGGCGCTGCGCCAGGAGCGGATCGCCGCGGCAACTCAGCCCGCCTAATTCCGGTTGATACCGAGTTAGGGCGACTTGGGCGATTACTCGATCGCCGCCCGCATTCAACCGTTTTCGTACGCCCGCAGTCCCGCACTGCGGGCGTACGTGTGCCCGGCGGCCCCGCGCTTGTAGGGTGAGCGGGATCCAACCGGACGACGGGGTCCGGGCCCCCGGTTGAGTTGCAGAGGTTTTCGAGCAATGCGTATTGGTGTACTCACCTCCGGCGGCGACTGCCCCGGCCTGAACGCCGTCATCCGGTCCGTCGTCCACCGTGCCACCGCTGATCACGGCGATGAGGTGATCGGCTTCCGCGATGGCTGGAAGGGCTTGCTGGAGTGCGATTACCGCAAGCTCGACCTCGACGCCGTCGGCGGCATCCTGGCGCGCGGCGGCACCATCCTCGGGTCGTCGCGGGTACAGCCCGCCCATCTGCGGGACGGCGTCGAGCGGGCCCGCGGCCATGTCGCCGAGCTGGGTCTGGACGCGATCATCCCGATCGGCGGCGAGGGCACGCTGAAGGCGGCGCGGCTGCTGTCGGACGCCGGGCTGCCGATCGTCGGCGTACCGAAGACCATCGACAACGACATCGCGGTCACGGATGTGACGTTCGGTTTCGACACCGCGGTGGGCGTCGCCACCGAGGCCCTGGACCGGCTCAAGACCACCGCCGAGTCCCACCAGCGGGTGATGATCGTCGAGGTGATGGGGCGGCACACCGGCTGGATCGCGCTGCACTCGGGCATGGCGGCCGGTGCGCACGCGATCGTGGTGCCGGAACGGCCCTTCGACATCGACGAGCTCACCGCGCGGGTCGCCGAGCGGTTCGAGGCCGGCAAGAAGTTCGCGATCGTGGTGGTCGCCGAGGGCGCCAAGCCGCGCGAGGGCACGATGTCCTTCGACGTCGGCGGCAAGGACATGTACGGGCACGAGCGGTTCGCCGGTGTCGCCCGGCAGCTCTCCGTGGAGCTGGAGAACCGCCTCGGCAAGGAGGCCCGTCCGGTCATCCTCGGCCATGTCCAGCGCGGCGGTACCCCGACCGCGTACGACCGGGTGCTCGCCACCCGCTTCGGCTGGCACGCCGTGGAGGCCGCGCACCGTGGGGAGTTCGGGATGATGACCGCGCTGCGCGGCACCGACATCACGCTGGTGCCGCTGGCACAGGCCGTGGAGACGCTCAAGACGGTGCCCGCAGAGCGCTACGACGAGGCCGAGTGCGTGCTGTGACCTCGGTGGCCTCGGCGCGATAGTTCCGCGCCGCACGAACTGCCCCCGGCCGATCCCATGGCCGGGGGCAGTTCTAGACGGGTGTCCCCGCAGGCGGGACTTCGGACTCACCCGTCTAGTCTTGTCGCCGGAGCATTGGTACGAATCAGGAGCGAGCGGATGGATCACAGCGGGCACGGCATGGACGGCATGAACATGGATCTGCCGCCGTTCACGCTGGGGCGTGGCCTGGAGTTCGGTGGTGATCCGTTCTTTCTCGTCGGCTGCCTGCTGGGGCTCGGCCTGTACGGCTGGGCGGTGATCCGGCTACGGCGGCGCGGGGACCACTGGCCGGCGGGCCGGATCGTGGCCTGGGCCGTGGGCGTACTGACGGTGGCGCTGGTGATGTGCACCCGGCTCAACGACTACGGCATGGCGATGTTCAGCGTGCACATGGTCCAGCACATGGTCGTCAGCATGCTCTCGCCGATCCTGATGCTGCTCGGGGCGCCGGTGACGCTGGCGCTGCGCGCGCTGCCGACCGCCGCGCGCGGCCGCAAGGGCCCGCGCGAACTGCTGGTGGCGCTGCTGCACAGCCGCTATATGCGGATCATCACGCACCCGGCGTTCACCATCCCGCTGTTCATCGCGAGCCTGTACGCGCTCTACTTCTCGCCGCTGTTCGACTTCCTGATGGAGTCCCGGGCCGGGCACATCGGGATGATGGTGCACTTCCTCGCGGTCGGTCTGGTCTTCTTCTGGCCGATCATGGGCGTCGACCCGGGCCCGCACCGGCCGGGCTATGTGATGCGGATGCTGGAGCTGTTCGCGGGCATGCCGTTCCATGCGTTCTTCGGTATCGCGCTGATGATGGCCACGGAGCCGATGGTCGACACCTTCCTGCACCCGCCGGCCTCGCTCGGTATCGAGGCGCTCTCCGACCAGTCGGCCGCCGGCGGCATCGCCTGGGCGTTCAGCGAGATCCCGTCCGTGGTGGTGCTGATCGCCCTGGTCTTCCAGTGGTACAAGTCCGAGAAGCGCCAGTCGCAGCGCGCTGACCGGGCCGCCGACCGTAACGGCGACAAGGATCTGGCCGACTACAACGCCTATCTCGCCTCGCTCAACGCACGGGGGCAGTGACCGCACGTCGCCACTCTGGCGCCACGGGCCGCGGCCGGGGACGATGGTCCCATGGCCGCGGCCCGTGGCGTTGTGCCCCGGGCTGCCATGAGGAGGTTGCGGGTATGCCCGGATCTGCTAAGACGATGGCCGTGTGCACGGTGGGCGGACTGGTGGTCGCCAGCGCCTACACGGTGGCGCTGGGCGCCAATGGCTGGCTCTGGTTCGCGTGGGTGGTGCTGGCGCTGGTGACGATCGGAGTGGTGGCGGCGCGGCCGGTGNAGCGCCTACACGGTGGCGCTGGGCGCCAATGGCTGGCTCTGGTTCGCGTGGGTGGTGCTGGCGCTGGTGACGATCGGAGTGGTGGCGGCGCGGCCGGTGTGAGTCCTGGGGCGACAGGCGGCGCGGTCGGGCGTCAGAAGCGGAAGACGGGCCCGGTGGCGGAGTCCATCATGCAGGCGTTGGCGTACTCCTTGCGCCAGTTCACCGGGCCGCCGCGCCAGGAGCCGGTGGCGGTGACGGTGACCGGGTCGTACTGCTTGGTGCAGTTGCGCGGCTCGCCAGGTAGCGCGTCCATATCACCGCGCGCCCAGGTCAGCGCGTCGCACGCGGCGGTCGCATGCGGATGCCGGCCCTGGGTGTCGGGGCAGTTGAGCCGCACCCCGCGCATCCAGGTGTTGCCGGACCCGGAGACGGTGAGCTGCAGGCCCTGATCGGGGGGAGTCGTTTCGTCGGCACCGGCCGGGCCGGCGGACAGGGCGACGGCGAGCGCCGCCGACACGGTGGCGAGCACGGTCACGGACACGGTGGCACGGGCGGAGCGGCGTCGACGGGTCACGGGCATCACTGTCTCCTGGGAACGCTCGGTGGGATCGAGTGCGGGAGCCTTGACGGAGACGCGCGGCACCCGGCGGCCCCAGGCCATCCCGCCGGGCCCCGATCGACAAGCGGCCACGCCGTGATGTCGCCCGTACGGGCCCCGGACCGTGACGAGGTGGCCGGTGACGGAGGAGGCGACTCCGTCACCGGCCACCGGACCGGGATCAGCCCACGCGCTCGATGCGGGCGCGGCGGATCAGGAACTTCCCCTCCTCACGTACCTGCTCGAATGCGGCGTTGTTGAGCAGTGCACAGCTGCCCGACGTGGACGTCACGGACACGGTTGTCGACTTGTTGTTGTCCAGGTTGGTCACCTTCAGTTTGGTCCCGGTGGGGAACTGGTTGCTGGAGGCCGCCGGGGCGCCGCCCTCACCGGAGAGGGTCACCGTCGAGCCGGCGCAGACCACCTCGCCGCCGGCGGGCGGGTCGTCCGAGGCGGGCGGCGCGGCGGACCCGGGCGGCGCCTGCGAGGCGGGCG
>NZ_QUAC01000037.1 GCF_003389455.1 Streptomyces inhibens
GCCTCCGGTCTCCCGGAGGCGGGCCTTCGTCGTACCCATGGGCGGGGCGGGCGGCGCCGTCACCGGCACCACCCGCCTCAGCCGACTACTGCTTGGTCGCCCACTTCTTGCTCATGGTGTCGAACATGCTCTTGGCCTCGGGGCCCAGGTGCGGACCGGCCGACCAACGGGCCGGACGCGGCCCCATCGACATGTTGGAGACCAGCACCGGCTTGCCGTCGGCGCCCTTGATGAACCAGGGGCCACCGGAGGAGCCACCGGTCATGGTGCAGCCGATCCGGTACATGGTCGGCTTGGCGTCCATCGACAGACGGGTCGGCTTGTCGGTGCACTGCTGCTGGGCCGCACCGTCGAACGGCGGCTCGGCCGGGTAGCCCTGCGCGGTCAGGCTCGGGATCTTGGCCATCGCCGGGGCGTTGAAGTCGACCGTGTAGGCGGCGCCGGCAATCTCTTCCAGCGACTTGCCGCCGGTGCTCTGCTCCGGCTTCACATGCATCAGCGCGAAGTCGTACGGGGCCATCGGCACGCCCGGAACGGCGCCGCCGCCCTTGATCCACTCGTTGGACGTCGCCATGTCGTCCGCCCACCACTTGCCCGACGGGACGCGGTCCTCGAAGGGCGCGGCCTTCAACTTGTCGGCGGCGACACCGTTCTTGTTGAAGTTCGGCACGAACATCATGTTGCGGTACCAGCCGCCGTTCTTGCCGGCGTGCACACAGTGCGCAGCGGTCCACACGAGGTTGGACTTACCGGGGTGCGCCGGGTCCTTGACGACGGTGGCCGAGCAACGCGACTCGCCCTCGGGGGTGCTGAACAGCAGCAGGCCCACGCCGGGGGCGGTGGAGGTGTACGGGGTCTTGACGGGCTGAGCGGCGACGGCGGCCGGCTCAGGGTCGGTCTTGCCCTGGTCCTCCGAGATGTCCTCGGGCTTGCTGGGGTCCTGGGGCGGCTTGACCTTGTCGATCTTGTCCGGGTTCCAGAAGTTCTTGATGATCGGGTTGATGAACTCCCCGGCCTCCCGGAGCCACTTGTCCTTGTCCCAGTTCTTCCACTCGCCGTTCTTCCACTTGTCCAGGTCGATGCCGTGTTCCTTGAGCTTGTCCTGGATGTCCTGGGGGATCTTGATTTCACCCCCGCCCGTGTCCTGTGCCGCGGACTGGCTCGGCTTGGCGTCCGCGTTGTCGCCCTCCGGGCCGCAGCCGGTTGCGGTCAGCGCCACAACGGCGGTGAGGGCGGCGGCGGCCAGGACTGGCCGACGTATGGATCGCATGGGTGGGTCCCCCTGATGAATTTCGAACTGAGCCATGTGGCTTGAACGGAGTCGCGCCGTGGGGAGCTTGTCATGAACCCCAAGATCCCGGCGCGGCACCCCATGATGCCGGTGTCGAGGGGGACGGCGGTACTCGGGTCCCCGGTTCCGCGCCGACAAGGATCTTGCCATCAGCCGTGATCCGGCGTCGGCACCGTCGTTGGTACGTACGGGGGACGGCCGGGCCGCCCGTAGGGCCCGCGCGGTATTCAGCAGCTCACCAGCAGGAGGACACAACTGCCGTGGCGTTGACCGAAACCGTGCCGGCGGCCGCGCCGCCGGCCCACGAGGGGATCCTGCGCCGGCAGTCCCTGCGTGAGTCCGCTGCCCGAACCTACGCGCGCTCGCTGCCCATCGTCCCGGTGCGCGCCCGTGGGCTGACCATCGAGGGCGCCGACGGCCGCCGCTATCTCGACTGCCTCTCCGGCGCCGGCACCCTGGCGCTCGGCCACAACCACCCGGTGGTGCTCGAAGCGATCCGTACGGTCCTCGACTCCGGCGCACCGCTGCACATCCTCGACCTGGCCACGCCCGTCAAGGACGCCTTCACCACCGAGCTCTTCGCCACCCTGCCCGGGGAGTTGGCCGAAAAGGCACGCATCCAGTTCTGTAGCCCGGCCGGCACGGACGCCGTCGAGGCCGCCTTCACACTCGTCCGCACCGCGACCGGCCGGGACGGCCTGATGGCCTTCTCCGGCGCGTACCACGGGATGACCTCACAGGCGCTCGCCGCCTCCGGAGGAGCGCAGCACACCGGCGTGGTCAAGCTGCCCTACCCCTACGACTACCGCTGCCCCTTCGGCACCGGCGGCGAGCGCGGCGCCGAACTCTCCGCACGCTGGACCGAGAGCCTGCTCGACGACGACAGGAGCGGGGTGCCCAGGCCGGCCGCGATGATCCTGGAACCCGTCCAGGGGGAGGGCGGGGTGATCCCCGCACCGGACCGCTGGCTGCGCCGGATGCGGGAGATCACCACCGCCCGGCAGATCCCGCTGATCGTGGACGAGGTGCAGACCGGCGTCGGCCGCACCGGCACCTTCTGGGCGGTCGAACACAGCGGCATCGTGCCCGACGTGCTCGTCCTGTCGAAGGCGATCGGCGGCAGCCTGCCGCTCGCGGTGATCGTCTACCGGGAGGAACTGGACTCCTGGCAGCCCGGCGCACACGCCGGCACCTTCCGCGGCAACCAGCTCGCCATGGCCGCGGGCAGGGCCACCCTTGCCTACGTCCGCGCGAACGGACTCGCCGAGCGCGCCGGGGAGCTCGGCGCCCGGATGCTCACCCGGCTCCGCGCCCTCGCCGCCGCCCACGACTGCATCGGCGACGTCCGCGGCCGCGGACTGATGCTCGGCGTCGAACTCGTCGACCGGGCGGCCGACGCCGACGCCACGGGCGCCCGCCCCGCCGACCCACAGCTCGCCGCCGCCGTCCAGCACGCCTGTCTGGACCGCGGCCTGATCGTCGAACTGGGCGGCCGGCACTCCGCCGTCGTCCGGCTGCTGCCACCCCTGACCATCACCGACGAACAGGCGGACGCGATCCTCGACCGCCTCGCCGACGCCATCACGGCGGCGGTCCGCACCACCCCCGGGCCGACGGGCTCGTCCCCCACGACACTGCGAGGCACCTCCCCATGACCGAACGCCCCGGCCCCGACAACGCCCAGCCCGCCGAGCGCATCCCCGCCCACCACCAGGGCGCGGGCACCATCGAGTCCCTACCGCGCCAGCAGCGCCGCGCCCCGGACGACACCTGCCACCAGCAGACCCACGAGGACCCGGCGCAGGACGCAGGCCACGGCGCCCCCGCCCCCTACGACCGGACCCGGACCGGCGACCACGACCCGCTCGACCACCCGGATCCGGCGGTCGCCGCCGACGCCGCAGGCATCGAGCACCTCCTGCGCTGCTGGCTCCGCGAGAACGGCACCCCCCGCCCGCCCGGCGGCCGGCTCCGCATCCCCCTGACGGCCACCGCGAACGCCCTGCACATCCCCGTCCGCTACTGGTCACCCACCGGGTGGCACCGCCTGGGCGCCCCCACCCTCGAAGGCGCCCCGGCCGGCGCCGCCCCGCTGGACGCCGTCACCCTCGCCGCGCTGCTGCGCCGGGAGGCCGCGCACGGCGGCGACCGACGGGCCTCGGACGGCGGCGAACACCGCGTGGCGGACGCCGGCGAGCGCACGGACACGGACGGCGCACAGCAGCAGACACCGGACGGCGACGGCGCCGAACTCGTCGGCCGGGTCGCCGACTCCGTACGCCATGTCGCCGTATTCCTCGCCGACCGGCGCGCCCGCCCCGCCGACGACCACGGCGCGCTCTTCCTCGAAGCCGAACAGTCCCTGCTCTTCGGCCACCCCCTGCACCCCACACCCAAGAGCCGCGAGGGCCTCTCCGACGCCGAGACCCGCGCCTATTCGCCCGAACTGCGCGGCGCCTTCCCGCTGCACTGGATGGCCGTGCACCGCTCCGCCGTCGCCGCCGACTCCGCCTGGACCGAACGCGGCAAGCCCGTACCGGCCGAGCAGCTCGCCAGGGACCTCGCCGGGGACGGCCTCGAACTCCCCGACCAGACCGTGCCGTTGCCGCTGCACCCCTGGCAGGCCCGGGAACTCGCAGGCCGCCCCGACATCGCCGCCCTCCGCGACGCCGGCCTGCTGCACGACCTGGGCCCCCACGGCCCGCTCTGGCACCCCACCTCCTCCGTCCGCACGGTCCACCGCCCCGACGCGGACGCCATGCTCAAACTCTCCCTCGGGCTGCGCATCACCAACTCCCGCCGGGAGAACCTCCGCAAGGAACTGGTCCGCGGCGTCGAGGTGCACCGGCTGCTGCGCACCGGTCTCGCCGAGGAGTGGCAGGCCGTCCACCCCCGCTTCGACATCGTCCGCGACCCGGCCTATCTCGCCGTCGACGGACCCGACGGCGAACCCGTCCAGGGCCTCGATGTCGTCATCCGGCACAACCCCTTCAGCCGCACCGACGACGCCGTCTGCATCGCCGGCCTCACCTCCCCCCGGCCCTGGCCCGGCCACTGCGGAGTCCGCTCCCGCCTCGAAGATCTCGTCGCCGCGCTCAGCACCCGCACCGGCCGCACCCTGGGCGCGGTGGCCACCGAGTGGTTCCTGCGCTACCTCGAAGCGGTCGTACGGCCCTTGCTGTGGCTGGACGGCACCGCCGGCATCGTCCTGGAGGCCCACCAGCAGAACACCCTGGTGCTGCTGGACCCCGACGGCTGGCCGGTCGGCGGCCGCTACCGCGACAACCAGGGCTACTACTTCCGCACCTCGCGCCGCGCCGAGCTGGAGCGCCGGCTGCCCGGTATCGGCGTGGTCAGCGACACCTTCGTCGCCGACGACGTCACCGACGAACGGTTCGCCTACTACCTCGGCATCAACAACGTCCTCGGCCTGATCGGGGCCTTCGGCGCCCAGCGCCTGGTCCGCGAGGAGATCCTGCTCGCCGCCTTCCGGCGGTTCCTCGCCGATGCCGCCGCGGCCCCGCGCGCCCACCGCTCGCCGCTGCCCGAGCAGCTGCTGGCCGCCCGCACGCTGCGCTGCAAGGCCAACCTCGCGACCCGGCTGCACGGCCTGGACGAACTCGTCGGCCCGGTCGAAACCCAGTCCGTCTACGTCACCCTGCCCAACCCCCTCGCCCCGTAGCCGCCCACCACCCCGGACCGCACCTTCCGCCCCCCGTCCCCGGCGCCGACGCGACCCACAAGGCCACGCGGCCCCCGCCCCCACAGGAGAGAGTTGCCGTGCCATCCACCGATTCCGGCCTCAGCTCCAGCTCCGACGACACCCTCGACCTCCAGCTACCGCCGGAGTTCAGTGCGTTGTTCGCCGACGGCGGGCGGCAGCCGGCGTCCCCCGACGTCCCGGCCGCCGGCCCGCTGCTCGACAACCTGGCGGGCTGGGGAGCGGCCGACACCCCCGCCGGGCCGTTCGAGCTCGTCCCCGTCGAGCCGGCCCGCGATCTCGACCGGATCACCGGCTGGATGAACGATCCGGCCGTCGCGGCCTTCTGGGAGCTGGCGGGCCCGCCGGAGATCACCGCCGCCCATCTGCGGGGCCAGCTCGACGGTGACGGCCGCAGCGTGCCCTGCCTGGGCGTCCTGGCCGGCGTCCCGATGAGCTACTGGGAGATCTACCGCGCCGACCTGGACCCCCTCGCCCGCTACTACCCGGCCCGGCCCCAGGACACCGGCGTCCATCTGCTCATCGGAGGCGTCAGCGACCGCGGCCGGGGCCTGGGCAGCACCCTGCTGCGGGCCACCGCCGATCTCGTACTCGACCACCGCCCGCACTGCGCGCGCGTGGTCGCCGAGCCCGATCTGCGCAACACCGCCTCCGTCGCGGCCTTCCTGACCGCGGGCTTCCGCTACGCCGACGAGATCGAACTGCCTGGCAAACGCGCGGCGTTGATGGTCCGCGACCGCGCCCATCGCCCTCTGCTCTGACGCCGGGGCCGTCCGGCGACGGCCCCGCTCCGGTCCGCCGTCCACCCCGCCGCCCCGGTTGTCCCCCGTACGTGCCGGGCCGGTCCCGCTTCGAGGAGTCCCGCCTTGTCTCCTGAGCCCCAGCCTTCGCGCCGCGCCTGGCAGCACGCCGCCCGCCGACTGTTCGCCAAGACCCTGGCGGAGTTCGCGTACGAGGAAGTCCTCACCCCCGAGCCCGACGGCACCGCCCCCGACGGCACCCCGCAATACCGCCTGCCGGTCACCGACGACCTGGTCTACCGCTTCCGCGCCCGCCGCGGCGCCTACGGACACTGGCGCATCGACCCCGACTCGATCACCCCCGACACCGATCCCTTCCGCTTCCTCACCCACGCCCACGACACCGTCCTGGGCCTGTCCGGCGACACCACCGGCCATCTCATCCGCGAGCTGACCGCCACCCTCGCCGCCGACACCCGCCTGGACGCCACCGCCGTCAGCGCCGCCGACCTCGCCGACCTGGACTACGCCGACCTCGAAGGCCACCAGACCGGCCACCCCTGGCTCGTCGCGAACAAGGGCAGGCTCGGCTTCTCCGCCACCGACGCGGCCACCTGGGCCCCGGAAGCCCGCACCGCCCAGCGCCTGCCCTGGCTTGCCGCGCACCACAGCATCGCCCACTACCGCGGCGTCCCCGCGCTCGCCACCCCCGACCGTCTCTACGGCGAGGAACTCGCCCCCGCCACCCGGCACGCCTTCGCCCGCACCATCACCGACCAGGGCCACGACCCCGCCGACTACCTCTACCTGCCCGTCCACCCCTGGCAATGGGACGAGACCATCGCCCCGCTCTTCGCCCCGCAACTCGCCGACAGATCCCTCATCGCGCTGCCCACCGACAATGACCTCCGCCTGCCGCAGCAGTCGATCCGCACCTTCCTCAACGTCAGCCGCCCCCGGGCCCGCACGGTCAAACTGCCGCTGTCCATCCTCAACACCCTGGTCTGGCGCGGCCTGCCCACCGAGCGCACCCTCGCCGCGCCCGCCGTCACCCGCTGGGTCCACGGCCTGCGCGACGCCGACCCGTATCTGCGCGACGAGACCCGGGTGATCCTGCTCGGCGAGACCGCCTCGGTCACCGTCGAGCACCCCCTCTACGACCGGCTCCCCGGCGTCCCGTACCAGTTCAAGGAGCTCCTGGGCTGCATCTGGCGCGAGCCGATCAGCGGCCATCTCGACCCCGGCGAACGCGCCCGCACCCTGGCCGCGCTACTGCAGACCGACCCCCGGGGCCGCGCCCTGACCGCGGAGCTGGTGCACCGCTCCGGCCTGGCCCCGCGCGACTGGCTCGGCCGGCTGTTCGCCGCGCTGCTGCCGCCCCTGCTGCACTTCCTTTACCAGTACGGCACGGTCTTCTCCCCGCACGGCGAGAACGCCATCGTCATCTTCGACGAGCACGACGTCCCCACCCGCCTCGCGGTCAAGGACTTCGTCGACGACGTCAACACCAGCTCCCGGCCGCTCCCGGAGCACGACTCCATGCCGGAGGACGTCCGCACGGTGCTGCTCACCGAACCGCCCGCCTTCCTCACCCAGTTCATCCACTCCGGCCTCTTCGTCGGGGTGTTCCGCTATCTCGCCCCGCTGTGCGCGGACCAACTGGACGTCCCCGAGGCCGAGTTCTGGTCACTCGTACGGGCGGAGATCCTGCGCCACCACGAACGCTTCCCCGCCCTCAAGGAGCGGCATGAGACCTTCGACCTGCTCACCCCGCGGATCGAGCGGCTGTGCCTGAACCGCAACCGTCTGCATGTGGACGGCTACCGCGACCGGCGTGACCGCCCGCACGCCGCCGTGCACGGCACCGTCCCCAACCCCCTGCACGCCCCATGACCGGGCCGACTGTCAGTGGTCCCGCGTAGGCTTGCAGCGCTATGACGAAGCCCTCCCTCCCCGATCTGCTCCATGCCGCCGTCACCGCCGTCGGCGGCACCGAGCGCCCCGGCCAGGTGGCGATGGCCGAGGCCGTCGCCGGCGCCGTGGACGACACCTCCCACCTGCTCGTCCAGGCGGGCACCGGCACCGGAAAGTCCCTCGGCTATCTGGTCCCGGCGCTCGCCCATGGCGAAAGGGTCGTCGTCGCCACGGCCACCCTCGCGCTACAGCGCCAGCTGGTCGAGCGCGATCTGCNCCCATGGCGAAAGGGTCGTCGTCGCCACGGCCACCCTCGCGCTACAGCGCCAGCTGGTCGAGCGCGATCTGCCCCGCACGGTCGACGCGCTGCATCCGCTGCTGCGCCGCCGCCCCGAGTTCGCCATGCTCAAGGGCCGCTCCAATTACCTCTGCCTGCATCGCCTCAACGAAGGCGTCCCGCAGGACGAGGAGGACGGCCTCTTCGACGTCTTCGAGCAGGCGACCCCGACCAGCAAGCTCGGCAAGGACCTGCTGCGCCTGCGGGAGTGGGCGGACGAGACGGAGACCGGCGACCGCGACGACCTCACCCCGGGCGTCTCCGACCGCGCCTGGGGCCAGGTCACGGTCTCCTCCCGGGAGTGCCTGGGCGCCTCGAAGTGCGCGTACGGGGCGGAGTGCTTCGCCGAGGCCGCCAGGGAGCGCGCCAAGCTCGCCGATGTCGTCGTCACCAATCACGCGCTGCTCGCCATCGACGCGATCGAGGGCGCGCCGGTCCTTCCGCAGCACGAGGTCCTGATCATCGACGAGGCCCATGAGCTGGTCTCCCGGGTCACCGGCGTCGCCACCGGCGAGCTCACCCCCGGCCAGGTCAACCGCGCCGTCCGCCGGGCCGCCAAGCTCGTCAACGAAAAGGCCGCCGACCAGCTGCAGACCGCGTCCGAGACCTTCGAGCGCCTCATGGAGCTGGCGCTGCCCGGCCGCCTCGAAGAGATCCCCGAGGAGCTCGGCTACTGCCTGATGGCGCTGCGCGACGCGGCCCGTACGGTCATCTCCGCGCTCGGCTCGACCCGCGACAAGTCGGTCCAGGACGAGGACGCCGTCCGAAAGCAGGCCCTCGCCTCGCTGGAGACCGTCCACGCCGTCGCCGAGCGCATCGCGAACGGCTCCGAGTACGACGTGGTCTGGTACGAGCGCCATGACCGCTTCGGCGCGTCCCTGCGGGTGGCGCCGCTCTCGGTCTCCGGGCTCCTTCGCGAGAAGCTCTTCGACGACCGCTCGGTGGTCCTCACCTCCGCCACCCTCAAGCTGGGCGGCGACTTCAACGGCGTCGCGGCCTCCATGGGCCTGGCCCCCGAGGGGACGGAAGGCGAGGACATCCCGGTCTGGAAGGGCCTGGACGTCGGCTCCCCCTTCGACTATTCGAAGCAGGGGATCCTCTACGTCGCCAAGCACCTGGCCCAGCCGGGCCGCGAGGGCAGCCGCACCGACATGCTCGATGAGCTCGCCGAGCTGATCGAGGCGGCCGGCGGCCGCACCCTCGGCCTGTTCTCCTCCATGCGCGCCGCCCAGGCGGCGGCCGAGGCGCTGCGGGGCCGTCTGGACGTGCCGATCCTGCTCCAGGGCGAGGAGACCCTCGGCGAGCTGATCCGGACCTTCGCCTCGGACGCCCGTACGTGTCTGTTCGGCACGCTGTCGCTCTGGCAGGGCGTCGATGTGCCGGGCGTGAACTGCCAGCTGGTGGTGATGGACCGGGTGCCGTTCCCGCGCCCGGACGACCCGCTGATGAGCGCCCGCCAGAAGGCGGTGGAGGAGGCCGGCGGCAATGGCTTCATGGCGGTCGCGGCGACCCATGCGGCCCTGCTGATGGCCCAGGGCGCCGGCCGTCTGGTCCGGGCCACCGGCGACCGAGGCGTGGTCGCCGTCCTCGACCCCCGCGTCGAGCGCGCCCGCTACGGCTCCTTCCTCCGCAAGTCGATGCCCGACTTCTGGTACACCACCGACCGCAACCAGGTCCGCCGCTCCCTCGCCGCCATCGATGCAGCAGCAAAGGCATCAAAGGCCGAATCCTGAGGCGCCGCAGATCCCGGTCGTGCACCGCAACCATCAATTGAGCAACCCCCACCGGACAGCAACCCCTTCCGCGAAAGCGGCCGCGGTTTAGCGGCAATAACCAAGCCCCGGAACCGGCGCAGTGGTTCCGGGGCTCGGTCGTGAGGGGTGGGTCAGACGCGGCGGAGTACCGCCACCACCTTGCCGAGGATGGTCGCCTCGTCGCCGGGGATCGGCTGGTATGCGGAGTTGTGCGGCAGCAGCCACACATGGCCGTCCTCGCGCTTGAAGCGCTTGACGGTGGCTTCGCCGTCCAGCATGGCGGCGACGATGTCGCCGTTCTCGGCGACCGGCTGGCGGCGGACCGTGACCCAGTCGCCGTCGCAGATCGCGGCTTCGATCATGGAGTCGCCGACGACCTTCAGCACGAAGAGTTCGCCGTCGCCGACGAGCTGGCGGGGGAGCGGGAAGACGTCCTCGACCGATTCCTCCGCGAGGATCGGGCCGCCGGCGGCGATCCGGCCGACCAGCGGGACGTAGGACGCGGCGGGTTTGCCGGCGGTCTCCGTCGCCGCGGTGGAGGTCTGGTCGGAGCCGCGGACCTCGTACGCCCGGGGGCGGTGCGGGTCGCGCCGCAGGAAGCCCTTGCGTTCGAGGGCCATGAGCTGGTGGGCGACGGACGAGGTGCTGGACAGGCCGACGGCCTGGCCGATCTCGCGCATCGACGGTGGATAGCCGCGTCGCTGTACCGAATCCCGGATCACTTCGATCACCCTGCGCTGGCGGTCGGTGAGTCCGGAACTGTCGGCTCGGATTCCCGGCGGTCGGCCGGGCAGCGAGCGGGCGGGCTTCTGCTCTTCGGAGTCCAACGTGGCGTCGTCCATCGGTGGCCGCTGTGCCTTCTGCGGATGCTCGAACCGGCTCTGGGAGTGGCTTTGTGCGGTGATGGTCGCGCTGTCTGCGGTGGTGGTCACGTCGGCCCCTCTCGAAATGTTCTCCCTAGTTAGCCAACGGTAGTTGCTTTCGAAAGGTTGCGCCAAACACACGTTCGAGTGAAATATTCACCGATTTGCTGACCCGATCAAGTGGCTGGGTGTATGGCCGAAGGGTATTCCGGGCCTTCGCCGCACGCTTTCGTCCGAGACGTCCGGTCGGCCGGTGAGCCGGATCGACGACGTATCGACGACGTAGGGAGGCCGCGCCGGCCGGACCGTCGCGACCCGGCCGATTCTGTCATCCCGGCCCCGCCGCACCGCCGCCCGGGTGGCTTCCCGTACCCTCGTGGGCGACCGCCCGGCCCGCCTCCACCGCGACACGCGGTAGGCAGATGTAAGCGGCCCGACACCACATCTAGTGGTTAGATGCGGTCAGTCGCCCAGAAGTTGTGGTGCCTGGTCCTTCAAGGCCCCGGTATCGCCTATGCTGGTGGCTGCTTCGGAGGGCCCGTACGGACCGGCCGGGGGTTATTCGTCGTACGCCGGGATCGATGGCGTACGTACGTCCGTATAGCGAGTGTTGAGGAGGGTGGAGCGATGCACTGCCCCTTCTGCAGGCACCCGGACAGCCGGGTCGTCGACAGTCGCACCACGGACGACGGGACGGCGATCCGCCGGCGCCGCCAGTGCCCCGACTGCTCCCGCCGTTTCACCACCATCGAGACGGCATCGCTGATGGTGATCAAGCGGAGTGGGGTCACCGAGCCCTTCAGCCGCAACAAGGTCATCGCGGGAGTGCGCAAGGCATGCCAGGGGCGCCCGGTCACCGAGGACGCCCTCGCCAAGCTCGGCCAGCGGGTCGAGGAGGCGGTGCGTGCCACCGGCAGTGCCGAACTGTCCACCCATGACGTCGGCCTCGCCATACTGGGCCCGCTGCAGGAACTCGACCTCGTCGCGTACCTGCGCTTCGCGTCCGTTTACCGGGCGTTCGATTCACTTGAGGACTTCGAGGCGGCCATCGCCGAGCTGCGGGAGCAGCGCGAGCAGGGACCGCCCGGGCAGGACTGCGGGATCGACGGGGAGGCCGGCGGTCCGGCCGTCCCCGTGCCCGCCACCGCCGCCGACTGAGCTCGGCGCGCATCCAGGACCTGTATCGGGGCGCGAGCAGGGCGTCCCGGTATCAGAAAGACATTCACCGTGCCACGGAATGAGTGCGCACATATGGGCGTTTGCCCGTATACAGGGAGGCGGCATGACAGAGACGACGAGCGGCCCGGCACGAGGCTCCCGCGCCAAGGGCAGCAAGGCGAGCAAGGGTCTGCGTATCGAGCGCATCCACACCACACCCGGCGTGCATCCGTACGACGAGGTGGAGTGGGCGCGCCGTGACGTCGTCATGACCAACTGGCGCGACGGCTCGGTCAACTTCGAGCAGCGTGGCGTCGAGTTCCCCGACTTCTGGTCGGTGAACGCGGTCAACATCGTCACCAGCAAGTACTTCCGCGGCGCGGTGGGCTCCCCGACCCGGGAGTCGAGCCTGAGGCAGCTCATCGACCGTGTGGTCAAGACGTACCGGAAGAGCGGCGAGGAGAACGGTTACTTCGCCTCCCCGGCGGACGCCGAGATCTTCGAGCACGAGCTGGCCTACGCGCTGCTGCACCAGGTCTTCAGCTTCAACTCGCCGGTGTGGTTCAACGTCGGCACCCAGCAGCCGCAGCAGGTCAGCGCCTGCTTCATCCTCTCCGTGGACGACTCCATGGAGTCGATCCTGGACTGGTACAAGGAAGAGGGGATGATCTTCAAGGGCGGCTCCGGTGCCGGCCTGAACCTCTCCCGTATCCGCTCCTCCAAGGAGCTGCTCTCCTCCGGCGGCAACGCCTCCGGCCCGGTCTCCTTCATGCGCGGCGCCGATGCGTCGGCCGGAACGATCAAGTCGGGCGGCGCCACCCGCCGCGCGGCCAAGATGGTCGTCCTGGACGTCGACCACCCGGACGTCGAGGCCTTCATCGAGACCAAGGTGAAGGAGGAGGAGAAGATCCGCGCGCTGCGCGACGCGGGCTTCGACATGGACCTGGGCGGCGACGACATCACGTCCGTCCAGTACCAGAACGCCAACAACTCGGTCCGGGTGAACGACGAGTTCATGAAGGCCGTCGAGTCCGGCTCGAAGTTCGGGCTGCGCGGCCGGATGACCGGTGAGGTCATCGAGGAGGTCGACGCCAAGGGCCTGTTCCGCAAGATGGCGGAGGCCGCCTGGGCGTGCGCCGACCCCGGCATCCAGTACGACGACACCATCAACCACTGGCACACCTCGCCGGAGTCGGGCCGGATCACCGCGTCCAACCCCTGCAGCGAGTACATGCACCTGGACAACTCCTCGTGCAACCTCGCCTCGCTCAACCTCCTGAAGTTCCTGCGCGACGACGACCTGGGCAACCAGTCCTTCGACGCCGAGCGCTTCGCCAAGGTCGTCGAGCTGGTCATCACCGCGATGGACATCTCCATCTGCTTCGCCGACTTCCCCACCGAGAAGATCGGCGAGACCACCCGCGCCTACCGCCAGCTGGGCATCGGCTACGCCAACCTCGGCGCCCTGCTGATGGCCACCGGCCACGCCTACGACTCCGACGGCGGCCGCGCGCTGGCCGGTGCCATCACCTCCCTGATGACCGGCACCTCCTACCGGCGCTCCGCCGAACTGGCCGCGGTCGTCGGCCCGTACGACGGCTACGCCCGTAACGCCGACGCCCACAAGCGCGTCATGAAGCAGCACTCCGACGCCAACGGCTCCGCGGTGCGCATGGACGACCTGGACACCCCGGTGTGGGCCGCGGCGACCGAGGCCTGGCAGGACGTGCTGCGCCTCGGCGAGAAGAACGGCTTCCGTAACGCCCAGGCCTCCGTCCTGGCGCCGACCGGCACCATCGGCCTGATGATGGACTGCGACACCACGGGCGTCGAGCCGGACCTGGCCCTGGTCAAGTTCAAGAAGCTGGTCGGCGGCGGCTCCATGCAGATCGTGAACAACACGGTCCCCAAGGCGCTCAAGCGGCTCGGCTACCAGCCCGAGCAGGTCGAGGCGATCGTCGCCCACATCGCCGACCACGGCAATGTCGTCGACGCCCCCGGCCTCAAGCCGGCGCACTACGAGGTCTTCGACTGCGCCATGGGTGTCCGGTCGATCTCCGCCATGGGCCATGTGCGCATGATGGCCGCCGCGCAGCCCTTCCTCTCCGGTGCGATCTCCAAGACGGTCAACGTCCCGGAGACGGCCACCGTCGAGGAGATCGAGGAGGTCTACTTCGAGGGCTGGAAGCTCGGCCTGAAGGCGCTCGCGATCTACCGCGACAACTGCAAGGTCGGCCAGCCCCTCTCCGCCAAGAAGAAGGAAGAGCCCAAGGTCGAGGCCAAGGCTCCGGCGGAGAAGAAGGTCGTCGAGTACCGCCCGGTGCGCAAGCGCCTCCCCAAGGGCCGCCCGGGGATCACCACCTCCTTCACGGTCGGCGGTGCCGAGGGGTACATGACCGCCAACTCCTACCCGGACGACGGTCTCGGTGAGGTCTTCCTGAAGATGTCCAAGCAGGGCTCGACCCTCGCGGGCATGATGGACGCCTTCTCCATCGCGGTGTCGGTCGGCCTCCAGTACGGCGTGCCGCTGGAGACCTACGTCTCGAAGTTCACCAACATGCGCTTCGAGCCGGCCGGTATGACGGACGACCCGGACGTGCGGATGGCGCAGTCGATCGTCGACTACATCTTCCGCCGCCTGGCGCTGGACTTCCTGCCGTTCGAGACCCGCTCGGCGCTCGGCATCCACTCCGTCGAGGAGCGCACGCGCCACCTGGAGACCGGCTCCTACGAGCCGTCCGAGGACGAGGTCGACGTCGAGGGCCTGGCCCAGTCGGCGCCGCGCCAGACGGAATCGGTGAAGGAGTCCGCCCCGGCGATGAAGATCGTCGAGGAGGCCGCCGCGCCGGCTCCCAAGCAGGCGCACACCAACGCCGAACTCGTCGAGATGCAGCTGGGCATCAACGCCGACGCACCGCTGTGCTTCTCCTGCGGGACGAAGATGCAGCGGGCCGGCAGCTGCTACCTGTGCGAGGGCTGCGGGTCGACCAGCGGCTGCAGCTGAGCATGAGCGGATCCGCGCGGGAGAACTCCTCCCGCGCGGTCCGCGGCGCGCGCTGAGGCAGCTCGTGGGCTTTGAAGGGGACCGGCCGAGTGCCGGTCCCCTTCGGCGTGCCCGGGGTCGTGGCACCGGCGGCCGGCCGGGGAGCGCTCAGGGGAGGGCCCGGTGGGGTGCCTGCGGCACCCGGGCCGGCGGGTGCGGGGCGTCGCCGCCGGGGCGTGCCCCGAGGCGGATCAGCGTGTACAGGAGCGCGGCGGCAAGCTGGACGGCGGCGATCCCGAGCATCAACAGGGGCGGCGGCAGCGCGGCGGCCGTACCGACGAGGGTGGCTCCGCAGGCCGCAGCCGTGATCTTCAGCCCGGCCCCCAGGGTGAAGACCTGCGCCCGGGTACGTGGCGGGGCGTACCTGGCCCGGATGCGGAGGGTCGCGGTCAGCAGCGGGCCGTCGCACAGGCCCGCCAGGACGAACAGCGCCGCGCCGGCCGTCGGTGACGGTACGAGCGCGGCGGTGGCCAGCGCGAGGCCGGTGCCGCACAGGGCGAGCGTGGCCAGGCGCTGGTCCGAGAGGGGCGGCTGCCACCGGGCCACGGCCAGCGAGCCGAGGAGCGCCCCGATGGCGAACGCGGTCATCAGGACGCCGCCCGCTCCCGGATGGCCCCGGTGGCCGGCGAGCAGCACCGTGGTGGTCGTCAGGCCGCCGATACCGCCGAAGGCCAGACAGGTGCCCGCGGTGATCGCGCGCAGTTCGGCGGTGCGCCAGACGGCCGCCAGCCCCGCCGCCAGGTCCGCCCGCAGCGAGGTGGCCGGCCCGGGGCTCGCCGAGGCCTGCTCGGCGCGCCCGTACGGCAGC
>NZ_QUAC01000038.1 GCF_003389455.1 Streptomyces inhibens
ATCGGGCTCGGCCAGTCCGTAGCCGCGCAGCATGCCGTAGGTCAGCTCGACCGCGCGCCGCGGTCCGGGCGCTCTTGCGGCCAACTCAGGGTCGATCTGGATCGGGGTCTGCGTCGCCATGTAGCGGCCCGGGTGCTGACGGGCGTACTCCCGCCAGGCGTTGGCAAACGCGACCAGCGCGTCCTTGCCCGACCGCCCGGCGGTCGCCTCGGCGATACGGATGGTCTTCTCNTCCTTGCCCGACCGCCCGGCGGTCGCCTCGGCGATACGGATGGTCTTCTCGTCCGCCGCCAGCAGCGCGATCCGTCCGCGCAGATCCTCCAGACCGCGGACGTGCGAGTAGAGGCTCGCATCCTTCACGCCGAGCCGCCGCGCCACCTGCGACATGGTCACCCCGTCGAGCCCGACCTCGTCCGCCAGCTCGGCGCCCGCAATCGTCACCCGCTCCGCCGTCAACCCGGCCCGCACCATGCGCCCTCCTCACGTTCCTATTAGCCCTAGGTATAACCTAGAGGTCCTAGGAATGGCAAACGGGAGGCGGTGAATCTCGACGCCGCTCGGCGTCACGTCGTGTATCGCCGCCTAGGGTCTGTTGCGAAAGTTGGTGGCCGGACTTCTGGATACCGTGGAATGCCCGGGCACACGCGGACGTTGATCACGTCATG
>NZ_QUAC01000040.1 GCF_003389455.1 Streptomyces inhibens
ATCGGGCTCGGCCAGTCCGTAGCCGCGCAGCATGCCGTAGGTCAGCTCGACCGCGCGCCGCGGTCCGGGCGCTCTTGCGGCCAGCTCAGGGTCGATCTGGATCGGGGTCTGCGTCGCCATGTAGCGGCCCGGGTGCTGGCGGGCGTACTCCCGCCAGGCGTTGGCAAACGCGACCAGCGCGTCCTTGCCCGACCGCCCGGCGGTCGCCTCGGCGATACGGATGGTCTTCTCATCGGCGGCCAGCAGTGCGATCCGTCCGCGCAGATCCTCCAGACTGCGGACGTGCGTGTAAAGACTCGCGTCCTTCACGNATCGGCGGCCAGCAGTGCGATCCGTCCGCGCAGATCCTCCAGACTGCGGACGTGCGTGTAAAGACTCGCGTCCTTCACGCCGAGTCGCCGCGCCACCTGCGACATGGTCACCCGGTCGAGCCCGACCTCGTCCGCCAGCTCGGCGCCCGCGATCGTCACCCGCTCCGCCGTCAGCCCGGCCCGCGCCATACACCCTCCCAATGATCCTAGGACTCCTAGATATAACCTAGGAGTCCTAGGAATTCAAACGGGGATGTGTTCACGCAGGTACCGCTGTTGCGGATGACGGGGTATCAGAGCTGGCCACCAGCGCCTGCGCGTGTGGATGCCCGCTGGTCGCCGAGTGCGTGAGCGAGTTGGCGACGCAGACTCTGGTTCTCTTCCACAAGTTGCCGGTTCCGTTCCAGGGCCGCCTCCAGGCGTGCGTGCAACGAGGCATCGGAGGAGCGTTCAGCCGCAGGGATCTGCGGCGAGGGGGAACGCCGAGTCGTGTCACGGAGCCGTTCGATCTCGGCTCGGATGTCAGGCTGGCCATAGAGCCAGGAACGTGAGATGCCCGCGCGCCGGGCAACGCCCTCGAAAGACACCGGAGCTCTGGTGCGGTCGAGTTCTCGCAGGGCCTGGATGGCCTTGGCGCGTGTGAGTTCGCGGCGCTTGCGGGCGGCGGCGATGAGCGGTGCGGGGTTGGGCTCAGGAGGCATCGGCGGCCGCCTCGCTGGTGTCTGACTGACCGTCGTCTTCGAGCGACGTGATGATCTTCTCCAGGTTGTCGGCAACCTGCCGGTTCATCTCCACGAGCCGCTTCTGCCCGCGGGCTTCGGCCGACGAGATGATCTGCAAGGTCTGCCGGCGCTGTTCAAGGTGCTGGGGCAGGAACTCGACGGTGGTGATGAACATCGGGCAGGTCAGACACGAGTTGGCGTGCGGGCAGGACTGCACCACCGGCAGTCCGCAGTAGCCGTTGGGCAGGGCCTGCGTAGCCCGGGAGAGCCTTTGTTTGGCCCACGCCGCCTCCGCGAGAGGGCCGGCTGGGTCCAGGGAAACGGTCTCGCCTTGAGCGTTGACCTTGCGGGCCTTCTCCCAGTGCCGGCGGACGGTCATGTCCGACAACCGGGCGTAATGGGCGGTCATCTGGGCCGAGGTGTGATCAAGGATTTGACGGACGACCTCCTGCGGGACGTCCTTGTTGATCAGCCTGGTGCCCAGGGTGTGCCGGAACTGGTGCGGGGTGATTTGCACGGGGCGGCCGAGCTCGTCGCCGGTCTCGCAGTGTTGGAGCCACTCGGTCAGCGAGACCCGGTACCCGGAAGTGCTGATTGGTCTGTCGCCGCGGAGGTTCGCGTCGGCGCGGGGGAAGAGGACCGACACGCCCTCGGGCCGCTCTTCCAGGATTCGGCGCTGGTGATCACGAACCTTCTGTTCGAGTTCTTCGTCGATGGGCACCAGTGAGCTCTTTCCACTCTCACGCTGACGTGAGGTGAAGGCCGTCCTCTGCCTTCACCTCACGTCAGGGTGAGGGAATTACGGGGCGTCGCAGTGCGGCCTTGGAAGCAGCAGAGTTCTCGAGGTTCCGAGGAAATCCGTTGGGATGCCGGCTTGCTCCAGTCATGATCTATTCGTGGATACCTATCTGGAGACCGATCGCCTGGTCCTGCGGCGCTTCACTGCCGATGACGCCGACCTGCTGATCGAGCTGGACAGCGACCCGGCGGTGATGCGCTACCTGACCGGCGGCCAGCCCACCGCGCCGCAGGTCGTCCGAGAGCAATACCTGCCGCGCATCCTCGCCGGCTACGAGCGGTGGAACGGCGCACTGGGGCTCTTCGCCGCGCACGAAAAGGACGGCGGTGCATTTATCGGCTGGTTCCACTCCCGTCCACAACCAGAGGGCCCGCTGGACGAAGTCGAACTCGGCTACCGACTGCGACAGGCGGCATGGGGCAAGGGCTATGCGACCGAGGGCTCGCGAGCCTTGCTGGCGAAGGCATTCACTGAGCTCGGTGTGCGCATGATCTGGGCCGAGACGATGTCCGTGAATCACGGTTCGCGCAACATCATGGAAAAGCTCAAGATGACGCTCACGGACAACATCCCCATCCCCTCCGGCATGGAGATGATCGAGGGCTCCGTGCACGGGGGCGTACGGTACGAGATCACCAAGGAGCAGTGGAAGCAGTAGTAGCCCTGGTTTGCGCGGCATCGAGTCATCAGGCGGTATCCGGGGCCCCTCCTATGGATCAGGTCGCCTCGGTCCGCTGTCGGCGTACGGTGGGCAGCGCGATGTCGTCCCCGGTGTCCCTGCTGGATTGAGCCCTTCTCACGCTGACGTGAGGTGAGGGCGAGGACGGCCTTCACGATGCCTGTGATCCGGTTGGTGCTGCGCAGCGGAGCTTGCGCAGGAGTCGCCAGCTCTTGAGGCTGGCCATGGCCTGTTCGCCGACGCACCGGATCTTGGCGTGGGTGGTGTTGTGGCGGCGCTGCCACCGCTTGAGCTTGCGTCCCTTGAACGGGACGCGGACAAGGCGGCCGGCGCCTTGGTATGCCTTGTCGGCCCAGCATTTGAGGCCGGCCTCGGCGAGGGTGTCGATGATGCCGTGCTCGCATGCCGCGGTCAGATCGTGTGTGGCGCCGGGCAGTGCGGGCGAGGCTCACAACAGCCGTCCGAGCGGGTCGGCCAGGACCTGGACGTTCATGCCGTGGCGCCGCTTCTTGCCGGAGAAGTAGGGCCGGTTGGAGGCGATCCGGCGCACCGCGCAGGACCCAGACGTGGGTGACAACGGCATTGGTCGGTACGCCGGCCGTCGTGTCGGGGCCGGCTGGTCGCACAGCTGCACGCCCATCACTGTGCGGTGCCTGTCTGCATCGCCCAGTGGTGGGCTGCTCCGAGGAGGTTAATCAGCTCCGGAGGAGGTTGCCTCTAGCCGCTCCCGCATCCGCTGTGGGTACTGTCCCCGACAGGACGGGCCCGTCGATTCCTACGGCGTGGTGAGGTTCAGCTTGTACGTGGGCTCACCCTCGACCCAGGTGTCGACGAGGTCACCGTTCGACTCGTGGCCTTCGACGCGCAGCTTCAGGGTGAAGCGATAGGTGCCAGGCCCCGCGTAGCGCAGCTCCTTTACATCCAACGGGGCGCCGTCCTTGGACACGCCGAGCAGACTCGACCACATCACACGGCACTCGGGGAGCTCCCTCCACGGAGAGATCCAGGTTGCGATGAAGCACCTCGCCGATGTCAGCCCAAACTTCAACGTCTTACCGTCAGTGGACGCGCACAACTCAACCTTTGAGCTCATCTGCTTCCCGTCATCATCTGTGCGGAAGTCCTCGATGGAACAGACTTTCCCCGCCTCCGGCATCGGGGCCGCGCCGGCCGTAGTGGCCGACGTCGATAGCGCACCGGCGACCAGCAACGAAGCGCCCAAGAGCATGGGAAGAGACGACTTTCGGACCGACATGAGGGATCCTCTCGCGGAGTGACACGAACGAAGGGCCTGGACACGCGCCACGACCGGCGGAAGGCCCGCCCCCGCGCGACAGACTGCCCAGCCGCCGACTATGTGAAGGGCCGCCGCGACCGCGCGGCGAACGGGCAACGGGCGCCCGCAGGAACAACCTGTCCGCAGCCGCGTCCGACCTCACTCGAACAACACGCGATGGCCGGAATCCCACCAGGGCAGCGAAGAGATCGCCTCATCGCTTCCGTCCAGCACAAAAGCCAGGGGCCCGCCCAGCGGCCACCAGGCGTCACCCCCGTCCCGCGTTTCACCTGTGTGACGCCTTTTCCCTCGCAGCCAGCTCATCCGGAGGCAGCGGACCCCCGGCACCTGCACCAGAGTCACGGCTCATTTCCCATCGCTCACCCGAGTGATCACCCCCTCGGATCTCAGCCACGACGTAGCCAACACCGGGCGAAGGCGGCTTCCCTGGCGGTGTCGGCCCCGGCCGGGCCAGGCACTGGGGCCGCTATTCCGACCATCAAGAGCACCCGAGACTTCACAGGCGAGCGCTTGACACCGTCCTAAGCACCGAGGATCGGAATCAGCTTCTCACCCACGGCTGAACATGCACCGGCCAACTGCGACGTTCAGCCGGGCCGACTCAGCTGCTCACGGGCCATCTGAAGAACTCAGTCACAAACGATCCTAAGCTCGCCGATGTAAACGCTGCTCTCCCGGACTGATGAGACTTAGCGCTCTAATTGGCCCCTGAGCGTGCTACATGGCCCGGCTGAGCGTTGTAGTTGGCCCGCAGGCTAGACCACCACCGGCGAGAGTCAGAGTGCCAGGCGAGTCCGGGCAACCCGCACGAACTCATTGATGGCTTCCCACATGTGCTGGGTCTTCTTCTGGGCATCGGCGTAGTTGCCGTGATCTTCACTGAGGTGCGGCCGCCCGGGCTGCCTCCAGGACCCTCGCAGCGGCCTCCCACACTTCTTGGCTGCCCTCAAGTTCCAGGACCAGGCCAGCTGACTGCGTCCGCGTCCCTCTGCTGAAGCAGTCTCGGCGGATCTGCTCCGGGTCTCGATTGGCCTCCATTGCACTCAGTCCCGGCAACGCAGTGGAGGACTCATGTGGTACGCGTAAGCACGCAGCCACTTGCTGATCTCGATTCCAACTACGGTCCTGCGCCCGTCTGCTGACCATACTGCCGGCGAAGACTCCGATCAGCGTGGTCAAGACCGCTCCAACAGATGGGCGCAGCACGCTCCATATGCCCGTCACCAACCCAGTGTCTGAGGAAGAAGGACCTCTCGCAGGTATACGGGGCGCTATGGCTGGTCCTGCACTGCGGAGCCATGGATACATTCCTTGTCGTTGTGGGAGCGCCGCATGCGCGGCAAGCGGGTTGCTCTGCTGAGTCGACCGGTCGGCGACGCGAACGACCTGGACCGCCGCTCAGCCTCATCGCCCTTAGAACTCCTAACGAAATGATCTTCGAGGTGGTTGGATCACTCCGGGACCGTTGATCCGGGGGTGTGGGGTGGCTCGG
>NZ_QUAC01000049.1 GCF_003389455.1 Streptomyces inhibens
CGGCCCCGCGGCCGCGGTACCGGTGGCCCTCGCCCCGGGCGGCGCGCGAGCGGTCGCGGACGGGGCCGCGGAGCTGGTGCTGGCACCGCTGTTCGGGGCGCGACAGCCCGACCTCACGGCCGGTCGCGGCGTCTCCTAGGGCGCGTCAGGGCCCGGCCGGTCACCCGGCGCCGGCCGCCGTAGTGCGAGGATCACGCCGTGGAGTTCCCGTACGGCCAGGATCCTGGCGCACCCATCAGGTCCGGCGTCCCCGAGCACGGACGCATTCCCAAGTACTACGCGGCCAAGGTCGAAATCGCCGCGCTGCTCGACGAGTTGGGCGGGGGCGAAGTGCTGCCCACCGAGCGCGAGCTGGCGGCGCGCTTCGAGGTCTCCCGCGAGACCCTGCGCCAGGCGCTGCGTGAGCTGATCCTGGAGGGGCGGCTGCGGCGGCTCGGACGCGGCACGGTCGTCGCCGGGCCAAAGCTGGAGCAGCCGCTGTCCCTGGCCAGTTATACGGAGGGTGTACGCGGCCAGGGGCGCAAGCCGGGCCGGCATCTCGTCGGCCTGGACCGGTTCCCGTGCCCGCCGGCGCTCGCCGGTGATCTGGGGCTCGAAGTGGGCGACGCCGTATGGCACATGGAGCGGGTGCTGCTCGCCGACGATGAGCGGGTCGGGCTGGAGAGCACCTATGTCGCGGTCGAGCGGGTGCCGGACCTGGCCGCCGACTTCGAACCGGACTCGTCCTTCTACGCCTACCTCCACCAGCGGCTCGGCATCGGCTTCGGCGACGCGGACGAGCGGCTGGAGACCGTACTGGCCACCCCGCGCGAGGCGCTGCTGATCGGTACGCCGGGCGCGCTGCCGATGCTGCTGATCCATCGTCTGTCGCGGGATACACAGGGGCGTCCGCTGGAGCGGGTGCGCTCGCTCTACCGGGGGGACCGGTTCTCGTTCACCACCCACTTGGGGAAGCCGACGCCGGGCTGAGGCGGCCGTCCGCGGTCCGCAACACGACCCCTTGAATATCACGAGAAGATAACGGGTCTAGGCCAACTTTGAAGCCCTGTTCACCATCGCGTCGCCAAGTCGCCCCCCGCGGGCCACCCACCGCCGCAACCGTCTGGGGCATGCGAGTCATAGTTGTCGGAGCCGGTGTGCTGGGAACCATGCACGCCTGGCACGCAGTCGAGCGGGGCCACGAGGTCCTGCACATCGAGCGGGAGGCCGAGGCCCGCGGCGCCTCGGTCCGTAACTTCGGACAGATCTGGGTCAGCGGCCGGGCCGGCGGTGAGGAGCTGGCCACCGCGCTGCGCGCCCGCGAACTGTGGGAGGGCATCGGCGCCCGCGTCCCCGGGATCGGCTTCCGCGCCATCGGCTCGCTGACCGTCGTCAGGAACGACGCCGAGCGGGCGGTCGCCGAGGCCGCCACCCGCCGCCCCGACGCCGCCGCCCGCGGCTACGAGCTGCTGGACGCCGGCCGGGCCCGCGCCCTCAACCCCGCCCTGCGCGGCGAGTTCGCCGGCGCCCTGTGGTGCGAGCGGGACGCCGCCGTCGAGCCCCGGGTCGCCCAACGCGCCCTGAAAGCAGAGCTGTTGGAGTCGGGCCGGTACACCTACCTCGGCGGCCGCGAGGTCCGTGAGGTGGTCGGCGAGCGCGCCGTACGCGACGATCACGGCGACCTCCACCACGGCGACGCCGTCATCCTGTGCACCGGTGCCTGGCTCGGCGGCCTGGTCCGCGAGCTGATCCCCGACCTCCCGGTGCGCCGCGTACGGCTGCAGATGATGCAGACCGACCCGCTCGGCGAGCCGCTGACCACCTCCGTCGCCGACGCCGACAGCTTCCGCTACTACCCGGCCTACGCGAGCGACGCCCTGGAGGCGATGGCCGCCGCGCAGTCCCAGACGCCGACCGCCGCCGCGCACAAGATGCAGCTGCTGATGGTCCAGCGCGCCGACGGCGGACTGACCATCGGCGACACCCACGAGTACGCGACGCCGTTCGCCTTCGACACCGTCGAGGAGCCGTACGAGCATCTGACCGGCGTCGTCGAGTCGATCCTGGGCCGCCCGCTGCCCCGCATCCGCCACCGCTGGGCCGGGGTGTACGCGCAGTGCACGGACACCTCCCGCGTCGTGCACCGGCAGCAGGCCCGCGACGGCGTCTGGCTGGTCACCGGGCCCGGCGGGCGCGGCATGACCTGTTCCCCGGCGATCGCCGAACAGACCGCGAACGAACTGGGCTGGTGAATGAGTTGACCGACAACACCGCGATCGAACTGGTCGTCCTCGACATGGCGGGCACCACCGTCGCCGACGGCGGCCTGGTGGAGCAGGCATTCGACGCCGCCGCCCGCCACCTGGGCGTCGAACCGGGCAGCGCCGACCACGCCGAGAAGCTCGGCTATGTACGCGCCACCATGGGCGAGTCCAAGATCTCCGTCTTCCGCCACCTCTTCGGCGACGAGACCGCCGCCCGGCGCGCCAACACCGCCTTCGAGACGGCGTACGGGGAGCTGGTCGACGGCGGCAGGATCGCGCCCGTCCCCGGCGCCCGCGAGGCGATCGAGGCGCTGCGGGCGGCCGGCCGCACCGTTGTGCTGTCCACCGGCTTCGCCCGCGTCACCCAGGACGCCATCCTCGACGCACTCGGCTGGCAGGACCTGGTCCCGCTCACCCTCTGCCCGGCCGACGCGGGCGGCCGCGGCCGCCCCTACCCTGACATGGTCCTCACCGCGCTGCTGCGTACCCACGCCACCGACTCCGTCCGGCGGATCGCGGTGGCCGGTGACACCTCGTACGACATGCTCTCCGGGCGGCGGGCCGGCGCCTCGGTCGTCGCCGGTGTGCTCACCGGCGCGCACTACAGGGAGCAGCTGGAGTCCGCCGGTGCCACCCATGTCCTGGGTTCGGTCGCCGAACTGCCCGCGCTGCTGGGAGTGGTGTGAGATGACCGCCCCAGCTGCCGCGGCGCCCGCCCGGGCCGTCGCCCCCTCCGCGAAGGCCCCCGCGTCGGGCATCCGCTTCGACCATGTCTCCGTCGCCTACGGGAAGCGCGGCGAGCACACCGTCCTGGACTCCTTCGACCTGACCGTCGAGCCGGGTGAGGTGATGGCCCTGCTCGGCCCGTCCGGCTCCGGCAAGACCACCGCGCTGCGGGCGGTCGCCGGGTTCGTCCGGCCGGCCTCGGGGCGGGTGCTGATCGGCGGCCGGGACGTGACCGGGCTGCCGCCCTATAAGCGGGGCATCGGCATGGTCGTCCAGCAGTACGCGCTGTTCCCGCACATGAAGGTCGCCGAGAACGTCGCCTTCGGCCTCAAGGCGCAGAAGACGCCGCGCGCCGAGATCCCCGGCCGGGTCGCCGAGGCGCTGGAGATGACCGGGATGGCCGCCTACGCCGGGCGGCACCCCCGGGAGCTGTCCGGCGGCCAGCAGCAGCGGGTCGCCATCGCCCGGGCGCTCGCCATCCGCCCCGGGGTGCTGCTGCTGGACGAACCGCTGTCCGCGCTCGACGCCCAGCTGCGCTCCGGCATGCTCGCCGAACTCGCCCGGCTGCACCGCGAGTTGCCCGAGGTGTCGATCCTCTACGTCACCCATGACCAGATCGAGGCGCTGACCCTGGCCGACCGGATCGCGGTGCTGGACAAGGCCCGGCTGCGCGATTGCGGCACCCCGCAGCAGCTCTACCGGCGCCCGCGCACCGAGTTCACCGCCTCCTTCGTCGGCACGGCGAATCTGCTGCCGGTGACGGTGCGCCGGGGCGGCGGCGGCAACGGCAACGGCGACGGTGCCGGTGACGGTGTCGACTTCGCCGGCCGGAGGCTGACCGTGCCGGTCGGCGACGGGGTGGCCGAGGGCGCCACCGCAACCCTGTGCGTACGCCCGCATCTCATCGGCCTGGGGCAGAGTCCGCAGGTGGACGGCAACACGCTGCGCGGCAGGATCACCGAGGTGCAGTGGCGCGGCTCGACCCACCGTCTGTACGTGGCGGTCGACGGCCACCGGGTCCTGGCCGATGTGCGCGAACTGCGCGAAACCCCGGCGCTCGGCGACGAGGTCACGCTGCACTTCGCCCCCGAGGACGCGGTCCTCATCCCGGCAGGGCTCGCCGAGTCTCCGACGGGGCTTGCCGAGTCCCCGGCGGTGCTGGCCGAGTCCCCGGCGGGGCTCGCCGCGGACGGGGCACCGGATGCCTGACACGGAACCGGGCCGCACCAAGGCCCTCTGGGCCCTCCCGCCCGTCGCCGCCCTCACCCTGGTCTTCCTCTACCCCCTGGCCCTGGTGGTGTGGCAGTCCATCACCCCCGAGGACGGCGGCCACTCCACCGCCCCCTACACCCAGGTCTTCGCCGAGGCATCCTTCCGCGACGCCCTCACCACCACCGTGCTGATCGCCGTAGGAGCGACCGTCGGCGCACTCCTGCTGGGCCTGGCGCTCTCCCTCGTGATCGCCTTCGTCCCGTTCCCCGGAGGCAAGGCGCTCAGCCGCTTCATCGACATCTTCCTCGCCTTCCCCTCCTTCCTGATCACCCTCGCCCTGCTCTTCCTCTACGGCACGGTCGGCATGGCCAACGGCCTGTGGACCGATGTGACGGGCGCCGCGCACGGCCCGCTGGACTTCCTGCACACCCCCTGGGGCGTACTGCTGGCCGAGGTCACCTACTTCACCCCGTTCGTGATGCGCCCGCTGCTCGCCGCCTTCTCGCAGGTGGAGACCGGGCAGGTGGAGGCCGCCGCATCGCTGGGCGCCCGGCCGTGGCGGATCGTACGGAAGGTGATCCTGCCGGAGGCGCTGCCCTCACTCGCGGCGGGCGGCGCGCTGGTCCTCGTCCTCTGTCTCAACGAGTTCGGCATCGTCCTCTTCACCGGCGCCAAGGACGTCGTCACGCTCCCGATGCTCGTCTACACCAAGGCGATTCTCGACGGTGACTACACCGGAGCCTGCGTCGTCGCCGTCGTCAACATCGCCCTGTCCGTCGCGCTCTACGCCCTCTACCGGACCGTGATGTCTCGTACGGGCGGCGGCGGCGCCGGCTCGCTTACAGGAGGTGCGCCACACCGTGCTGGTGCATAGCAGGCCCGCCCGCCGGGCCGTCCACACCCTCTTCTTCCTTCTCTTCGTCCCCGTCTTCGCGCTGCCCCTGCTGGTGATCGTCGCCGCGTCCTTCGCGAGCAGCTGGAGCGGAGCACTGCCCTCCGGCACGACCCTGGCGCACTATCGGGACATTGCGCAGGGCGATGCGCTGAACGCCCTGCTCACCAGCGTCCTGACCGCACTGACGGCGAGCGTCGCCGCGCTCACCGCCGGCACCTGGGCCGCCCTCGCCGCCGAAAAACTCGGCCGTCGCACCCGCCGCCTTCTCGACGCCCTCTTCCTCCTCCCCGTGGCCGTCCCCTCCGTGGTCGTCGGCCTCTCCCTCCTCGTGGCCTTCTCCCGGCCGCCCTTCCTGCTCAACGGCACCCCACAGATCGTGATCACCGCCCACACCGTGCTGGTCACCGCCTTCGCCTATCAGTCCGTGACGGCCGCACTGGCCCGTCTCGACCCGGCGTACGAACAGAGCGCGGCCGGCCTCGGCGCCCGCCCCGCCTACGTCCTGTGGCGGGTCAAACTCCCCCTGCTGCTGCCGTCCCTCACCGCGGCCGCCGGCCTCTGCTTCGCCCTCTCCATGGGCGAGCTGAGCGCCACGATGATGCTCTATCCCCCCGACTGGACGCCCCTCCCCGTCCAGATCTTCGCCGCCACCGACCGCGGCTCCCTCTTCGCGGGCGCCGCACTGGCGGTGGCCCTGATGGCCACCACCCTGCTCGTCCTCCTCGGCGTCTCCCGCATCCGCACCAAGGCCTCCTACCGCTAGGGCCTGCCTTCAAAGTCCCGTCTGCCTCGCGACGCCTGGCACGCACTCCCCCACGCCTTAAGGACGCGGGGGGACCCCCATGCCGCGTTGTCGGGATCATCCCGGTACACCCAGTACCGGGACGACCCTCCGCCTTGCGATCGCGCTCGGCTTCCGAAGAAGGATCGAAGAGCCGAGACGGAGTGAGCGCAGCGAATGTAGTGCACCAGACGCCGCGAGGCCCGCCCTACGGGCGAACGACGGGACTTTGAAGACAGGCCCTAGCCAAACACCCTTGCCGCCCTTAGGAGTTACCACGCCATGTCACCCTCCCGCCCCCTCCTCAAGCCGCTCGCCGCCTGCTGTGGCGCCCTCACCCTCGGCGCCACGCTCACCGCCTGCGGCGGCGCCTCCACCGCCGACCCCAACGCCAAGGAGATCACCGTCTACAGCGCCGACGGCCTCAAGAGCGAGAAGGGCGACGGCTTTTACGACACGGTCTTCAAGGACTTCGAGAAGAAGACCGGCATCAAGGTCAACTACGTCGAGTCCGGCTCGGGCGCGGCCGTCCAGCGACTGGCCCGCGAGCGCGCCAATACCAAGGCGGATGTGATCGTCACCCTCCCGCCGTTCATCCAGCAGGCCGACGGCAAGGGCCTGCTGGACACCTACCGCCCCAAGGGCTCCGACCAGGTCGCGGCCGCGGACAAGGACCCGGCCGGCAGATGGACCTCGATCGTCAACAACTACTTCTGCTTCATCTACAACAAGAAGGAGCTGAAGCAGGCCCCCGCCACCTGGCAGGACCTGCTGGACGCCACGTACAAGAACAAGCTCCAGTACTCCACGCCAGGTGTCGCCGGCGACGGCACCGCCGTCCTCATCAAGGCCCTGCACGACTTCGGCGGCCAGGGCCCGGCCATGAACTTCCTCAAGAAGCTCCAGGCCAACAACGTCGGCCCGTCCTCCTCCACCGGCCAGCTCGCCCCCAAGACCGACAAGGGCGAACTCCTGGTCGCCAACGGTGATGTCCAGATGAACTACGCCAACATGAAGTCCATGCCGAACCAGGGCATCTTCTTCCCCGCCGCCGAGCCCGGCGCCAAACCGACCACCTTCGCGCTTCCCTACGCCGCCGGCCTGGTCAAGAACGCCCCGCACAGCGCCAACGCCAAGAAGTTCCTCGACTACCTCCTCTCCACCCCCGTCCAGCGCCAGGTCTCCTCCGTCGGCGGCGGCTTCACCTCCCGCAAGGACGTCAAGCCCACCGACCCCCACGCCACCGAACTCGCCAAGATCATGAACGGCGTCGACATCTTCCACCCGGACTGGAACGACATCGACAAGAACCTGAACACCTATGTCGATGCGTGGAGGGCGGCTACGGGGGGCTGACGACCGGCCGGCCGGCCAACCGGCTCGCCAACTACCCACCCTTACCGAGAAGTTCACCGCAGGGCCCTGGCGTCCGGCGATCGATTGCGGAATGGTAACGGGTCTGGACCCAGCGCCCGTGGCGCTCCCGATGCGCCACGGGCGCCGGTCTGCCATCCCCCAACCTCTCGGAGGGCACTGTGTCTTCAGGCATCTCCCGGCGCACCCTGATCGCGGCCACGGCGACCGGTGCCGCCGGCGCCGCACTCGCCGCCGGCCCGCTGGCGGGACTCGCCGCGGCCGCGGCCCGTACCCCCAAGGTCCTGGTCATCGGCCTGGACGGCGCCGGACTGCTGGACCGGATCAAGGACGCCGACGCGCCCACCCTCGATGCCCTGATGGCCGGCGGGCTCACGGCCCCCACCAGCCTGTACGCGAGCCCCATGGCCCGTACGGAATCGGCCCCCGGCTGGTCGACGATCATCACCGGCGTCTGGCCCGACAAGCACGGAGTGAAGGACAACTCCTTCTCCGGCGCCAACTACACCGCCTACCCCGACTTCCTGACCCGCATCGAGCGCGCCAGACCCGCCCTCAGCACCTACGCCGTGGCGTCCTGGGCACCCATCACCGACACCATCTTCTCCTCCGCCGTCGACCAACGGGACTCCACCCCGGCCGCCGAGTACGACACCGGAACGACCTCCCGCGCCGTCGCCCGCATCAAGAACAACAACCCCGACGCGGTCTTCCTCCAGCTCGACAACGTCGACCACGCGGGCCACTCCTCGGGCGCCGCGAGCCAGGCCTACCTGGACGCCATCCATGGCGTCGACGCCCAGGTGGCCCAGATCCTCGCAGCCGTGAAGTCCCGTCCCACCCATCCGTCCGAAGACTGGCTGATCCTCATCACGGCCGACCACGGCCACACCGACGCCGGCGGCCACGGCGGCTCCAGCCGGCCCGAGCGCTCCACCTTCATCATCGCCAACGGCAGCGGCATCCCCGCCGGCTCGACCCGCTACGACACGAAGATCGTCGACATCGCCGCCACCGCCCTGGCCCACCTCGGCATCCCCGCCGATCCGTCCTGGAACCTGGACGGCCGCTCCCTCAAGCAGACCTACCCCGACCCCTTCGACGCCCTCCGCCCCCAACTCTCCCGGGCCGTCGACGAAACCGACATCGGCTCCACGGTCCTCGGCTTCACCCACACCCCACCCCCCGGTTGGTCCATCGACAACTCCGCCATGGGCACCGGAGGCGTCACGGAATGGCGCGGCTGGTCCTTCACCACCGACGAGTTCTGGACCAAGGCCGCCCCCGACCAGCAGCGCGAGTCCAACGTCCGGGCACGGGGGATCTTCGCCGTCGCCGACGGTGACGAATGGTCCGACAAGCCCCTGACCGGCACCTTCGCCTCCACTCTCACCACCCCCGCCTGGCCCGTCACCCCCGGCACCCCCACGACCCTCACCTACACCTCCCACTACCGCCAGGAATCCCCGCAGAAGGGCGAGGTCCTGGTCTCCTACGACAACGGCACCCCGCAAACGGTCAAAACCCACACCACCGACGGCCTCGCCCGCCAAGAACGCATCCCCCTCCAGATCCCCGTGGGCGCCCGCTCCGTACGGATCCAATTCCGTTACACCGGGGGGAACAACTGGTACTGGGTGATCGACGGGGTCACGGTCACGGCCGGCTGACTTACGCTGGGGGACGTCGGCCGTACGTACGACGCGTGGGTCATCAGCGTGACCCACGATGCGTGTCCGAGGCGGTCGGCGCCCCTGGTCATCACGCACGGCAGGAGTCCGGCAGTGGCAGAGCGCAAGCCGATCGAGTCATGGCTCACCGACATGGACGGCGTCCTGATGCACGAGGGCGTTCCGGTTCCGGGGGCGGAAGCCTTCATCGAGCGGCTGCGCGAATCGGGCAAGCCATTTCTTGTGCTGACCAACAACTCCATCTACACCCCGCGTGACCTGCACGCCCGGCTCAGCCGGATCGGGCTGGACGTGCCCTGGCAGTCGATCTGGACGTCCGCGCTGGCCACCGCGAAGTTCCTGGACGAGCAGCGGCCGGGCGGCACCGCGTACGTCATCGGGGAGGCGGGCCTGACCACCGCCCTGCACGACATCGGCTATGTGCTGACCGACCACGCCCCGGACTACGTCGTCCTCGGCGAGACCCGCACATACAGCTTCGAGGCGCTGACGAAGGCGATCCGGCTGATCAACGACGGGGCCCGGTTCATCGCGACCAACCCCGACGAGACCGGCCCCTCCCCGCAGGGTGCGCTGCCCGCCACCGGGTCGGTGGCCGCGCTGATCACCAAGGCCACGGGTGTCGATCCGTACTTCGTCGGCAAGCCCAACCCGCTGATGATGCGGCACGGGCTGAATGTCATCGGCGCCCACTCCGAGACCTCCGCGATGATCGGTGACCGGATGGACACCGATGTGGTGGCCGGCCTGGAGGCGGGCATGGAGACCTTCCTCGTGCTGACCGGGCTGACCCGCCCCGAGGAGGTCGAGCGGCACCCGTTCCGGCCCTCCCGCGTGGTGGACTCCATCGCGGACCTCATCGACCTGGTGTGAGTCCGGGGCGTGGTGTGAATGCGGGGTCTGGTGTGAGTCCGGGGTCTGGTGGTTGTCCGGGGCCTGGCGTGAGCTCGGAGTCCGGTGTGGGCCCGGGGCCTGGTGTGAGGCCGGGGTAGCTCTCCGGTCCGTGGCCCCGGGGTGGCCGCGTCCCTGCGTCGCGGACCTCCAGGAGCCCGGGCCCCACCCGAACGGCGCAGTCTCGGACCGCACCGGATGCGGCCGGGCTCGCGCGGGCGGACCTTCGGAGTTATCGGAGGTTCACCATGCGCTCACCGCAACTTGCTCTCTGTGCCGCGGTCGCGGCATGCGCGGTGACGACGGCGCCCGCGTACGGCGGGGATGCGCGCGGCGCCGGGACCGGCACCGGAACGGTCTCCGTCACCCCGGCCGTGGCCGCCGCATCCGGCAGAGCGGGCACGGGTGCTGTGCCGAGTGCGGGGCCCAGTGCCGTGCCGCGTGCCGTGCCGCGAGCCGTGACCAGTGCCGTGCCGCCGCACGGTCGTCCCGGTCCGGCCACCGAGTCCGCCCCGCGCCGTGAACTGAGCAGTACCTCGGCCGTCGGGCTGGTGCTGGCCGGCGGCGCCGTCCTGGTCATCGCGGGGCAGCTGCTGCGGCTCCGGCTGCGGCTGCGCCGCGAGCGGCAGGGCGACGTCGATGAGAGCTGAGGAGAAGGGCCGGGCCACGGCACCGGCCGAGGCCGGCGCACTCGCCACACACAGCACACACGACACATGCAGCACACACGACACACGCAGCACACGCAGCACACACGGCACATGCGGCGTAGTCGCCACACACGGCACACTCGCCGCGACGAGAACCGGTACCGGTACCGGTACCGGTACCGGTACCGGCCCCGCCCCCGGGCGCCTGCTGGCCGGTGTGGCCTGGGCGCTACTGCTGCTGGGACTGTGGCTGTGGGGCCGCGATCTGCCGGGCGGGGTGGCCGCGCAGCTCGCCACGACCGGTGATGTCGCCGCCGTCGGCCGCCCGTTGGGCCGTCACGGGCCCCCGCACGCGCACGCCCCGGTGCCCGCCAACGCCACCGTCAAGCCCAGCCGGATCAGCATCGACGCCCTCGGCGTACGGGCGGCCGCCATCGTCGAACGAGGCCTGGACGAGAACGGCCCCCTGCCCCCGTCGCCGGAAACCTCCCCGGACAGCTCTTCGGAAACCTCCCCGGACAGTTCCCCGGACACCTCCCCGGGCCTCGTCGGCTGGTACGGCGGCGGTCCGCAGCCGGGGGAGGCGGGCGCGGCGTTGCTGGCAGCCCCCGCAGGCACTTACACCGACGCCGACACCGGCACTGACGCCGACACCGGCAGGCCCGCCCCACGGACCGTCTTCCACTCCCTGACCGGCATCAAGCCGGGGCAGCGGGTGGAGATCCAGCGCTCCGACGGCAGCACGGTCCGCTTCGTCGTCGAGGACGTACAGCTCCACGACCGCGCGCATTTCGACGCCCGTAAGGCCTACGCCGCCCGTGAGCCCGGCCGTTCCGAACTCCGGTTGATCAGCGAGGGCGGCAGCCGCGGCCGCGAAGGGCGCGGCGGTGACGGCACCGTGGTCGTGGTCTCCGCGTACCTGACGAGCTATCAGGCAGCGCCGCCTGCTGCGCCTGCGCGGCCTGCTGCGCCCGCCGCCCCCGCCGCGCCCCCGGGGCCTTCCGCTCGCACAGGGCCTGGCTGACTCGCCACGCCGGCCATCCGTCAAGCGCCTTGGCAGCCTGTGGACGGCTTATCCACAGGCCGGCCGCGGCAGGCGGGCGGTGTGCCACGATGGATGCGGCCGGTGGTCTCCTGCCGGCTGAGTTCCGTGCTCCGAGGGGGGAGTGGATGTACGGCAATCTGCCGTGGACGACGGGGAGCGGGCCGCCGGGCGGGTCCCGCGACGGACGGCGGCGCCCCGCGCATGCCGGTGCGGTGTCGGCGAGAGTGGCGGTGGGGGCGCTGGCCCTGCTGCTGCTCGCCGGTTGCTCCTCGTCCGACAGCAACGACGACAGCATCCCGGCCAAGCCGGGCCAACGCCCCAAGTCTGTCACGCCGTTCTGGGTCAACCCGGACAGCAAGGCGGCCCGCCAGGTCTCCACGTACGGCGAGGACGGCCAGGCAGGCGACGCCCGGCTGGTCAACAAGATCGCGGCGCAGCCGGTCGCCGAATGGATAGGCGTCGACGACCCGCAGGGGCAGGCCCAGGGCTTCACCGAAGCGGCCGCCAAGGCCGACCGTGAGGCGCTGCTGGTCCTCTACAACATCCCGCACCGCGACTGCGGCAGCTACTCCCAGGGCGGCGCCGCCGACGGCAATGCGTACCGGGCGTGGCTGGACGGTGTGGTCAAGGGCATCGGCGACCGCGCCACCACCGTCATCCTGGAGCCCGACGCCCTGCCGCACATCGCGGACAAGTGCACCCCGCAGCAGTTCCACGAGGAGCGCTACGCCCTGCTGACGGAGGCGGTCGGCAAGCTCAAGGCGCTGCCGCACACCAAGGTCTATCTGGACGCCGGCAATCCGCACTGGATCAAGGACGCGGGCCGGATGGTCGAACCGCTCAAGCGGGCCGGCATCGACCGTGCCGACGGCTTCGCGCTCAACATCTCCAACTACCAGACGACACAGGAGAACACGAAGTACGGCAAGCGGCTGTCCGCCCTCGTCGGCGGCAAGCACTTCGTCATCGACACCAGCCGTAACGGCAACGGGCCGGCCCCCGGCGGCGACGACCCGGAGAACTGGTGCAACCCGGCCGGCCGCGCCCTGGGCACCCCACCGACGGCCAAGACCGGCGACCCCCTGATAGATGACTACCTCTGGATCAAACGCCCGGGGGAGTCGGACGGCACCTGCAAGGGCGGCCCGAAGGCGGGGGACTGGTGGCCCAAGTACGCCCTTGAACTGGCCCGTAACGCGAAATAGCCGGCCCCTGCCGTGGCGGCACCCACCATCAGGGTGCCGTCACGGCCGAAGGCCGGGGCGTGTCTTTCGGATCACCCCGGGCCCGGCCGGCCCTAACCCCGCTCCGCCGGCACCTTCACCCATACCGCCTTCGACGGGGTGCCCGCCCCGTCCACCGCATTCAGCATGTACCACCCCGGCGGCACCAGCGACGGATCCTTGGGCAGGGTGACCGTCACGCCGTCCCCGCCCTTCGTCACCGTGAAGTCCAGCGCGATCGACCGCTGTTCGACATTGGTGACATGGGTGAAGGAGCCGGGGCGGATCAGCCGCATCTTCTTGATCGCGGAGGCCTGCGGGGAGCTGTATGCCGCGCTGCCGCCGAGCGGGATCGTCCTGGAGCCCGGGCCGGTCAGCTCGGGACGCGACTTCCGGAAGAGGTAGGGCGGGGTGTAGAGGTCGATCTGCTGCTGGAAGACGCCCGGCTTGGTGTTGTCCTTGTCGGCGTAGAGGGAGTCGGAGCCGAAGGTCATCACCCGGCCGTCCGGCAGCAACAGCGCACCGGAGTGGTAGTTGCGGCCCACCAGCGGATCGGCCACCTGCCGGGCGGTGTTGGCCTTCGGGTCGTACAGCTCCGCCTTGAGGACGTTGGAGTCGCTGCGTCCGCGGTAGTCGCCGGAGCCGTTCGTGGTCAGCACCGTGTCGTCCGGCATGATCACGCTGCTCGGGTAGCGGGCCTTCGCATACAGCGGCGGCCCGTCCTTGAAGCGTGGTGAGGGGACGTGCAGATCCACGATCCGGGTCTTGTCAGTGGCCCTCGGGTCCTCGCCGACCCCGCCCCCGCCCAGCACCATGTACCGCTGATCCTGGGCGGGCGGCAGCAGCACCGACATCGACGTCTCCAGGATCTTCGGATCGCTCATCCCGGGCACGACCTGGAACTTGTTGGACTTCAGGTCCCAGATGCCGGGGGTGCGTCCGATGTTGTCCGGGCCGTAGCCGGCGTTGGAGCCGGTGTAGAAGATCCGGCCCTGGTCGGTGAGGAAGAGCGCCGGATAGGTGGGGAAGAAGCGCTGCTTCGGCAGATAGCTCCACTTCTTCGTCTTCGGGTCGTAGACCTCCTGCTTGCCGGGGACGACCTGCCCGATCTCGTCCAGCCCGGAGACGGACAGGACCTTGCCGTCCTGCAAGGTGGTCAGCGTCGGATACCAGCGGGCCTCGTTCATCGGGTCGACGGGAACGTAGCGCTCGGCGACCGGGTCGAACTCGAAGGTGTCCTTGATCCCTTGGAAGTCCTTCTTGTCGAAGGACAGCTTCTGCGCGATGCCGTAGAAATTACGGGCATCCGCGCCGGTCAGGCCGTGGATGCGGTAGTTGTCCTGGGCGCCCGTGGAGTAGTCGCGGCCATCCTTGAGCGCCTCGACATAGACCCGGGCCTCGCTGTGGACCACGGTGACCTTGCCGGTCGCCGGGTCCTTGGTCTTCTTCGCCCGCGGGACCACGACCGGGTCCTTGGAGGCGAAGGTCTTGCCGTTCTGCTTGCCCGTGAAGAGCGTGCCGGCCGGGAACGTCTTGGGCGCGTCCGGATTCTCGTTGTAGAGGATCATGAGGCCGCCGGCCTTCTTCACATCGCCGCCCAGCTTCTCGTAGCGCTGGGTGCCGCCGGCCACCAGGAGCTTGCCGTCCGGGAGCTGGGTGTGCCCGGAGCAGAAGAGGTCCTTGGGGGTGTCGATGTTCTTGAAGGTGTTCTTCTCCGGGTCCCACAGGACCGTACGGAACGACTTGGCCCGGAAGTTCGCGGCGTTGTTGCCCGAGCCGGCGACCAGCAGCACCTTCCCGGTGTGCAGCAGGGCCGCGTGAATGGTGTTGATGCGGTACTTGTCCGGGACGTCGACGACATCCCAGTGACCGTTCGCCGCCTTGTACTCGGGCTTGTTGATCTCGTACTGGTGGTACTTCTCCGAGGCGAAGCCGTAGAGAGCCGGCCCGTTCATCCCGGCCAGCGCAAGCACCACCGCCGTCGCTATCGCCACTCGGCGGGTGCGACGGCTCGGACGGTACTTCATGTGTGACGTCCCCCAAGGGCGATCTGCAGGGTCTGTTCGGTGGAGGCTGGTTGATCGGCGGCCGTGGTGGCCGGCTGGTCCGCGGCCGTGGTGGAGGGCTCATCGGTAGCCGTAGTGGCGGGCTGGTCACCGGCCGTGGCGGCGGGCTCATCGGTGGCGGCCTGGTCACCAGCCGCGCCGGCGGCCTGGTCAATGGCTACGACCGCCGGCCCCTCGCCCCCCGGCGGACCACCATCCGCCCGCCCGGCCGCACTCGCCGCACCGGCCGCCGCCCTCCGCTTCCGCTTCTCACCGCGTACGGTCATCCGCCAGGCGATGATCGGTGCGGCGGTGATAAGCATCGCCAGCGTGGCCCAGGTGATCATCGCCGGATGGCTGTGCCCCAGGACGAACGAGGCACCCAGCGAGCCCCCGAAAATCAGCAGGAAGAACAGATGCACCCGGAACGTTCCGAAGAGCGTGTCCGGGCTGGAGGAGTCGCCCTTCGGCGTGACCACGAACTTGCTCTTCCGGCGCAATACGGCGTCGAACAGCGACCGGGCGTAAATCGGCGCCGACAGCGCGGACATCACCATGCCGGCGATACCGCCGGAACCCTCCGGCTCATGCGGCGAGACATTGTGCCGGCGATTCCACACATACAGGCCGATCTGCAGCGCCGAGGCATTTCCGTAGAGCATCATCCACACCGCCGGATCGATCTGCACACCCGAGGCGCCAAGACCCAGGAACAGCGCACAACTCAGTGCTGCCAGAATCCAGTTCATGGCCGACATCGGATAGAAGATCACCATCATGGTGTAGTTGAAGAGCCGGCCCGGCGGCAGTGTGAACGGCGCCTTCCAGAACTGCTTGAGGATCGTCTCGTACGTCCCGCGCGACCAGCGCAACTGCTGGGTGAAGAAGTCCGTCCAGGCCGTGGGCCCCTCGCCGACCGCCAGCACGTCCGGCGTATAGACCGAACGCCACTTCCGCCCGGTCTGCGGATTGCGGTGCCGGTGCATTTCAAAACCGGTCGCCATGTCCTCGGTGATCGAGTCGTACAGCCCGCCGATCTGCTTGAGCGCGCTGATACGTACGGCGTTGGACGTGCCGACGAACATTGGCGCGCCATAGCGGTTACCGGCCCGCTGGATCAGCGCATGGAAGAGGAACTGCTGCGATTCGGCGGCCTTGGTGACAAAGGTGTCGTAATTCCCGTACACCTGCGGGCCGATGACAAAGCCGACGTCCGGATCGCGGAAGAAACCGAGCATCCGCTCCAGGTAGTTGGGCAGCGGGACATGGTCGGTGTCGACGGACGCGAAGTAGTCGTAGGCATCGCCGTGCGCCTGCAGCCAGGCGTTGTAGTTGCCGTGCTTGGTCTTGGCTCGATGCGGTCCCTTGGCCTGGTTCCACTCCGGTACGCCCTTGCGGCTGAAGTGGTGTACGCCCAGGCGCCGGCAGACCTCCTTGACCTCGGGGTCGTCGCCCTCGTCCAGCAGCCAGACGTGCAGCAGACCGCGGTGGCGCACCTTGACCGCCGCCTCCAGCGTCTTCGTCACCATCGCCAGGGGTTCCTTGCCGGGGACGAAGGAGGTGAGGAAGGCAACGCGGGTGCCGCTCTCCGGTATGACCGGGACGGGGTCGCGGGCGACGAGCGTGGCGTGCGCGTTGGACAGCACATTCATGCACCGGAAGAACTCGATCAGCCCGATCGAGACCAGCATGACGGTGTCCAGCACCGGCAGGAAGTCGTAGGCGGGGTAGTCGCGTTCGGTCCAGTGGGCGGGCTGCAGCAGCCACGCCAGCAGCCCCAGCGAGACCAGCGGCGCCGCGCCGAGCAGCAGCGCCGCCCGGATGCGGTGCGGCTCATCGGCGAGCAGCGAGCGGTAGCGGACCTTGTAGGGCTTGTCCGGGTCGGGCTGGGTGAGCGGCCCGGCCAGCCGGCTGTAGTGCTCGTAGTCGTACCGCGGCAGCGGCTTGCGCTGGGTCCGCCGCTGCCAGTGCTGGCGTGGCACGCGCAGGCGCGCCGTGGCGGACGGATCGTACGGATACTGCGGCCGGGCGCCCTCAGGCGGCGACGTCATGAGTCCATCCCCCCCGCACGCAGCGCAAACTGCGTGCCGATCGCTGATGGCCCGAGCGCTCGGTCCCCCTCGACCGACTCGGGCTCACTGGTGTCGGCCGCCCGCACCGTCAGACGGTGACGGCCGTCTTCCGGTTGCATGATGAACGCCCCGCGATCCTGCCAAGCGGCGGGCCCCCCGCGTCCACATCACGCCAACCGGCACATCCCCTTATCCCCAACATCTCGGGATCCAGCCTCTTTTCGGCCGACTTCCCAGGTCAGGGTCCCGAACCCACCCCATGATTGCAAGACGGAACCACAGGGGATACGGACAAGACTGTGCAATGCGGGACGGTGCATGGCGGAGCGCGCACCACTCGCGACCGAGAGCGACCGCCGCAGTCCGGAACCGACCAACTTCCTACGCCACTTGACGCGATGGCCGGTACGGCGCGCTCTTGCGGGCGTGGGGGATCTCGGTTGGTAAAGGTAAGCACCGGTATTGGTAAAGTCCACCGTCGACTTCCCATGTAAACAAGCGAGTCGAAAAATCGGGTGCGACATGGCCGGCGATATGTACATCGATGAGGCACAGCTCAACAAGCTGGGTAAGAGCTTCGAGACCCATGCGTACGATTTGGAACAATATCTGAAGGAATTTGCCGGCAAGACCGGAGATGAGCAGATCCACGACGGATTCGGCCTGCTCACCGAATCCGAGGAAGTCACGTCTGCCTACATCGAATTGGCCGAACACATGACGAAGTCCCTCGGCAATCTCCACCGCCACCTCGATGCCATCGGTGGCGGCATGCGGGAGAACGCCAAGAACACCGACGCCGCGGACGATGCCATGGCCGATATGTTCAAGGGCGACGGCAAGTGAGCGAGGAGAGCGTCGCCGAGAAGGTCTACGAAGCGGGCATCGAGATCGTCAACCCCGGTGGCCGACCCGACGTTCTGCGCGACGCGGCCCGAGGTTGGCGCACCATGGGCGAACACCTCGACACCATGTTCAGCACTCTCGACACCCAGGTCGAGAACACCCTCGGCGAACACTGGCGAGGAGAATCCGCCGACGCCTTCAAGGCGCACTGGGACGACTTGAAGAGGGCCGTCGACGAAACCGTCCCGGTCTTCGAGAAAGCGGCCAAGGGGCTCGACGAAGCCGCTGACTCCATTGAGACGATCAATGACGAAATCCATCAGATCTATCTGGAGATTGGCGTATCGGTAGGTGTCGGTATTGCCCTGTCCTTCGTGACGATGGGCTTCGGCGCCGCTGCCGCTGCGGCCAATGCCGCCCGCCTCGCCGCACAGGCGGCCCGCGCTGCCACCCGTCTCGGCAGTATTCTCAGCAAGGTCGCCAAGGCATTTCGCGCCATTCAGACCTTCGCCCGCGCCGGTAAATGGCAGCGTTTCCTGGTCGAAATGGGGACACAGTACGCGGGCGGATTCGCCTCCGGTGTCGGCACCAGCCTGATCAGCGGTAAGGGCCCGGAATGGCGCGACAACGCCATCAACGCCGGCTATGGCGCGCTCGGCGGAGCCGGTGCGGGAGCCCTCATCGGCGGCCGCCTCGGCGGTGGCCTCGTCGAGGGCGCCGTATCGGGCGCCCTGGGTGGATCCGGCGCCAGCGTCATCGGCGACCTCACCAACAACGCGATCAAGGGCGAGGACAACGACCCCACCCAGATCGCCATCGGCGCGGTCTTCGGCGGGCTCGGTGGTGCCGCGGGAGGCGCGGCCACCCATCATGCGATCGACGGGCAGAATCTCAACGGCACCCGCGAACTGGGCATCGACGTCGGTATCAACGGCGCCATCGGTATGGGTGCGGGTGAGGACGGCAACGACATCAAGGATGCCCAGGAAGACGCAGGCAAGCAGAACGAGAAGGGCGCCGACAAGGTGAAGGACAAGCCTGATACAAGCAAGTTCGGGGCTTTCGGATGAGCGCCGGCACGGTGCGGCTCGGCCGCGGCGTGACCGTGGTGGGGCTGCCGGCCCTTGTCGTGCTCACCGCCGGCTGGCTCTTCCTCGGCGCGGGACCGGTCCGTACGGCCGTGACCTGGGTGGCGCTCGCGGCGCTCGCCGGATGCATCCTGGCGATCACCGGATATGTCCTGCGGGCCGGCCGGGTGACGCCACGGCGCGCGTACGAGCTGGCGCTGGAGGCGGAACGCACCCCGGCGGCCGGGGCGGGTTCCGCCGTCCCCGGCGCACTCCACGGATCCCGCTGGACCTGGGCCCGGATCACCGCCGTCGCCCTCGCCGTCCCCACGGCCCTGGTGCTGTTCGGCAGCCTGGGCGCGGCCACCCCGGACCGCAGCCCCACGGCCGGCCGGATCGCCGGGGCCGGCTATGTGATCGAGGAGCTGCCGGTTGTCGCGGTACGCAATGCCGAGCGCGCGGGCAGCAGCAGCCGGGCCTCGTCCGTGGCCGACTACACCGTCCGGCTGCCGGCGGCCCACGGCGGCAAGGGCGTCCTCGCCACCTTCCGTACGGAGGTCCACCGGGGCGTCGGGCAAGTGGGTGACACCTTCCCCGTCGCGCATACGCCCGGGCGGCCCGAGCTGGGAGCGGTCGGTGCCACGGCCCGCTCCGAGGTCGAGGCGCAGCTCATCGGCCGCACCCTGCCGCACAGCAGCTTCCTCATCGTCGCCGCCCTGTGGGTGATCCTCGCCATGGCGATGCTCTTCGTGGGGACGGCCATCGCCGCCGCGCCGCGCCGGGCCGCCCGCCGGGTCGACGCGAGCTGGGTCGCGCTGCGTGCGACGGCGACAGGCGTGGCCGAGCATGTGGAGCAGCCATCCGGTGACGACACCGGACCGGGTGATGACAAGCAGGACGGGAAACCGGACGACAAGGCAGGCGCCACGACAAGCGCCAAGAAGAGCACCGCCCGCTACCAGTGCCTGATCCTGCGCACCGAGGCCGGCGACGTCCCGCTCAACCTCGCGGCATCGCACAAGCGTGCCGCCCCGCTGCTCATCGGCACCGAGGGCTGGCTGCTGTGGAAGCCCACCGGATCCAAGGGCAAGGCACCCGCCGACTTCGTTGCGGACGACGGCTGGCAGCTGCCCGGACGCGTCCCGGGGGCCGAGGCCGCCCGGATCGCAGCCGCCCGGAAGCGCGAGCCGTTCCCGGTCGACGCCGGCCGACGGACCCGCCTGCTCGAACTCGGCAGTCACTGGCCGCGCACGGTGCCCATCAGCGTGCTGCTCGGCATGATCCTCTCGGTCGCCGTCGCGGGGACGCTGCTCCTCCCGGTGGACGGCGGATGGCGCCTCTGGACGGCTGCGGCCGGCGCCCTCGCGCCGCTCCTCGTCTGGATGACCGGCGGCCTGTTCGCCGCACCGGCGGCGGAGACGAAGGCCGCGCAGGCCGAGGTGCAGGCCGGCGGGGGACCGGCCGCCTGACCGCCCCAATGACTGAGGCCCCTCGCATGGCGAGGGGCCTCAGTGTTACGTGCGCCGCCAGGGACTCGAACCCCGGACCCGCTGATTAAGAGTCAGCTGCTCTAACCAACTGAGCTAGCGGCGCGCGCTGACCTGAAGAACTTTACACGAACTCCGGACGTGCTCTGTACCCGCGACCGCGCAGCTCACGCACTCGAGCCATGTGATCCCTGCCACTCCACGTCACTTCGGGCGCGGATCCCTATACCTCACCCGAATGTCTCCCAATACGGGTCAAAAGTCCCTTGATCTTGAGACCTTCGGCTGGCGGCTCGCCCGAATTGCTCTGTGAAGATCGAGTTCATCGAGTCCGTGGCCGTAGATCATCAGTTGCCCCGTCAACATGCGATATGTCCTGCCGGTTGAGAGGCTGAGAGGCGAGCGCCAAAGCGAAAAAACTGAACAAGCCAGGAGCGGGTCGGCCATGGCGTCCGTCACTCATCCCTCGCCTCTTGCAACCCCACCCTCCACAGCAACGTCTGCCAGGACGCGCGCCCCGGACCGGGTCCCGGGACTCGCCCCTCCGTCGGAAAGGTTGATCGTCATGGTGTCGACAGCCAAGCGCACCCTTGAGATGCAGCTCCTCCTCGGGCCGGACGAAGCGGTTCCGGTGGCGGGTCGGTTCAGCTATCGCAGCGACCGCCCGTACGAGGTCGAGGTCGCCTTCATCAGTCGCGGGCACACGGTCGCCACCTGGCTGTTCGCTCGCGATCTGCTGCTGTGCGGGCTGTACGACGAAGCGGGGGAGGGGGACGTACGGGTGTGGCCGTTCCGCCGGCCGGGCGAAGCGCGTCGCGTACACATCGAGCTGTCCACCGACGACAGTGTCTGCGAGCTGTCGGTGCGGGCGACGGAGCTGACCGCCTGGCTGGAGCAGACCGCGGCGATCGTCCCGCCCGGCCACGAGGAGCGCTACCTCGACATGGACACCCATCTGGCCCGGTTGCTCGCGGGGAAATGCTGAGGGGGAACATGACGATCACGACTGCCACTACGGCCGCGGCTGCAGATGCGGTGGCCACTACGGCTACGGCTACAGCTGTGGCCAGGGCTACGGCTGCCGCTACGGCTGAGGACGCGGCTACGACCGTGGAGAGAGCCATGGGTGCGGACGCGGCCGCCGCGGGGGGTGGGGCCACAGCCTGTACCGGGGCGGCGACCATGGCCGCGACCGCGGCCTCGCCCGGCGCCGGCATACCGGTCGGCGCGGCCGACTCTCCTGCCGTGCCCGCGCCCCACGACCCCCGCGCGCACGGGTTTCTGCCCGAGCGGCCGCCCGTCCGTTCCATGATCGGGACCTGGACCCGGCTGGACGCCATGGCCCGCGCCGCGGCGATCGCGCCCGACCGTGAGGCCGCCGTCGCCCTCGTCGAACGCGCCCATCGCGCCGACGAGTTGTCCGCGCTGCGGCAGCGCGTCTCCCGCCTCTCGACCCGTAACGCGGAAGCCGCCGCCATGCGTATCGCGGTCATCGCGGTGTCGTGCGGATGGTGCGGCCTCGACCCGCAGGCGCCGGCCGCACGTCAGGTCGCCGACGAGGCGTTTCTCGAACTGTGGGCGGCCATCGCGCACCGCATCGACCACGACCAGTTCGTCGCCCTGCCCACCCTCGCGCTCCACAACTGGGCCCCGGAACGCAAACCGCGCCGCCACATCCCCATCGACCAACTCGCCCGCACCGAACAGCTCGTCCCCATCGTCCGCTGGGCGCCGGAGGGCCAACCGCTCAGCCGTCTGGACCGGTTGATGCTGGCCGCGACCCGGCTGGAGGCGCACGGGATCTGGCTCTTCCGGCTCGCCGAAACCCTCGCGGGCCGCTCGCCCGACGACTCCTCCACCCCGACGGCGCTACGCCGCCTGGTCCGCGTCCAGCACGCCCTGCGCGCCCAGCTCCACGCCGAGGCGGCGGAACTCGCGGCCGCGCCGGCCACGTCACAGCAGCGCGCGGTGCTCGGCGCGCTCGCCGAACAGGGCGCCCTGGAACCGCCGGTACTCCAGGCCGCCGACGCGGTGCTGGGCATCGGCGGCCGCCGCCCGGGCGAGGGTAGGCGCCAGTTCGTACGACGCCACCTCCCGGCGCAACACCGGGCCTGGCTCAGCGCGATGGACCGCCACTGCGCGCCGGTGCGCACCCTCGCCCACCGCGGCGGCCCGGACGCTGCCGTCTACCGGGAGGCCCAGGAGTCCCTGATCGCCCTCCGCCGCACCTACACCGCCCTCGTACAGACCGCCGCCCGCCCCACGACGACCCCGCTCCCGGCGGCGGCCTGACGCCCCCAGCCCCTCACGACATCAGCCTCGCCTTTGGCCCGACATCGACCGTGACATTGACCGCCACACCGACTGCGGCATTGACCGCGACACCGACCGTGACATTGGTCTGGACATGACCAACAGCTCTCACTACTCTGCGAGTTGGTCTAGACCGCGCATCACATCACATCGCGTCACTCACATCCCCTCACTCACCACACCCCCTCAGTCGCCACATCGCCTCACCTCACATCGCCTCACCTCACGTCACACAGCTCACGTCACACAGCTCACGGAACTCCCCCCACGTTCTTCAGGAGCGAAGCATGCGCAAAAAGCTCAGCGCTGCCGTGATCGGCCTCGGCGTCATCGGTGTCTCCCTGCTCTCGACGGGCAGCGCCTCCAGCCACGGCTACAGCGACGCACCCCCCAGTCGGCAGGCGCTCTGCGCCAATGGCACCGTCAAGGACTGCGGTGCGATTCAGTACGAACCACAGAGCGTCGAGGCCCCCAAGGGCTTCCCGGCCGCCGGCCCCGCCGACGGCAAGATCTGTTCCGGCGGACATGAGAACTTCGCCGAACTGGACGACCCGCGCGGCGGCAAGTGGCCCGGCACCAAGCTCTCCCCGGGGCAGGGCTACACCTTCACCTGGCGACTGACCGCACGTCACTCCACCACGGACTTCGCATACTTCATCACCAAGGACGGCTACGACCCCAGCAAGCCGCTCACCCGCGCCGACCTCGAACCCGAGCCGTTCATGACCGTCCCCATGGGCGGCGCACAGCCGGGTGAGACCGTCCAGCACCAGGGCACCGTTCCCACCCAGAAGTCCGGCCGCCACATCATCCTGGGCGTCTGGAACATCGCCGACACGGACAACGCGTTCTACGCCTGCTCGGACGTCGACCTCTCCTGACGCCCCCGCTCCACCGGGCAACGACGCCGACCACCCCTCCCGCCGGGCCTCCCCGCCTTCCCCCGGGGAGGCCTCGCCTTCCGTCCCCTGCCTGCCGTCCGCCCAACTGCTACGACCACGACTTCACCGCCTTGCGGCCCAAGAGACCGGCAATGGCTCCGGCCGGCGGCCAGCCCTGGGAATCTGACGCCACGTCAGCTACTCTCCGGCGCCATGGCAGCCAACGGCACCAGCAATGCCGGCACCATCGCCGAGCTCGTACGCGCCCAATGGGGCGACCACCGGATCGGAGCGAAGTACGGGGACCGTGCCCTCACCCACCATGAGCTTGCGGGCGGTGCTGCCGCGCGGGCGGCGTTGCTGGGGGAGCTGTTGCCGCGGGGAGCGGAGCCGCATCTCGGGGTACTGCTCGACAATGTTCCGGAATATCCGCTGTGGCTGAGCGCGGCGGCGCTCGCCGGGGCTGCCGTGGCCGGGATCAATCCCACCCGCCGCGGGCCGGAGCTCGCTCGTGACATCAGCCATACCGACTGCGCGCTGCTGATCACCGAGCGCGCCCACCTGCCGCTGCTGGCGGGTCTGGCTCTCCCCCTCCCGCCCGAGCGGGTCCTCGTCGTGGACGATCCGGCGTACGAGGAGCTGCTCGCGCCGTACGAGGGCACGCCGCCCGACCAGATCGCGGCCGGCTCCACCGCAGCCCGCCCGCCGACGCCCGACTCCCGGATGCTGCTCTACTTCACCTCCGGCTCCACCGGCGCACCCAAGGCCGCGCTCTGCTCCCAGGGCAGGCTGGCCGCCGCCGGCCACTCGCTGGTCGGGTATCTCGGGGTGCGGCGGGACGATGTGCACTACCTCTGTATGCCGATGTTCCACGGCAACGCCGTGATCGCCGGCTGGGCCCCGGCGCTCGCCGGCGGCGCCGCCCTCGCGCTGCGCCGCCGTTTCTCCGCCTCCGTCTTCCTCCCCGACGTACGCCGCTACGGGGCCACGTACTTCACCTACGTCGGCCGGGCCGTGCAGTATCTGCTCGCGACCCCGCCCGCCCCCGACGACCGGGACAATCCGCTGCGCACCGGCTTCGGCACCGAGGCGGGGACCGTGGACACCGCCCGCTTCGCCGAACGGTTCGGCGTCCGTCTGATCGAGGGGTACGGCTCCTCCGAGGGCGGCGCCGCGATCCAGCGGACGCCGGACACCCCGCCCGGCGCCGTCGGACGGCCCGCCCCCGGCGACGACCTCGCCGTCGTCGACCCGGAGACCGGCACTGAGCTGCCGCGCGCCCGCCTCGACCCGGCCGGCCGGCTGCTGAACGGGGAGCAGGCGATAGGAGAGCTGGTCAACCGCGGCCGCAGCTCCTTCGAGGGCTACTGGCGCAATCCCGGGGCGACCGCGGCACGCACCCGCGGCCGGGCCGAGGGGCGGGTCGGCGCGGGCTGGTACTGGACCGGGGATCTTTTCTTCCGGGACACCGACGGGTTCTTCCACTTCGCCGGGCGTACGGACGACCGGCTGCGGGTCGACAGCGAGAATCTCGCCGCCGCGATGATCGAGAACATCCTCGCCCGTTACGCCCCGGCCGCCGGCGTCGCCGTGTACGCCGTGCCCGATCCGGTCGCCGGGGACCAGGTCATGGCGGCCCTCGCCCTCCACGAAGGTGCCGTGTTCGACCCCGATGACTTCGCGGCCTTTCTTGCCGCCCAGCCCGATCTCGGTACGAAGATGGCGCCCCGGTTCGTACGGACGGTGGCGGCGCTGCCGGTGACTGCGACGAACAAGGTGCACCGGGTGGCCCTGCGGCGGGCCGGTTTCCGGTGCCCGGAGCCGGTCTGGTGGTCGCCGGTCACCTCCGCGGCCCGCACCACCGCTCCCGCCGGAAGCGGGTACCGCCCGTTCACCGACGAGGACCGGGTCGCTCTCCTGGCGCTGTATCGCGATCAGGGCCGTGCCCATCTCCTGGACCGATGATCCCCATGATCCCGATGAGTGATCGACGCACAACGAAATGGGCGCCCCCGGAGAACCGAGAACGCCCACTTCTATACGTGCGCCGCCAGGGACTCGAACCCCGGACCCGCTGATTAAGAGTCAGCTGCTCTAACCAACTGAGCTAGCGGCGCGCGCTGACGAAAGAAATACTACCTGGTCGAGAGGGGTGCTCATGACCACGGTGGGAACCACGTCAGATCGCCAGTGACAGCAGTACCGGCGCGGCCTTGCGGTTGAGGGTGTCGGCGGCCTGGCGCAGGCGGTGGGCGTGTTCGAGCGGCATGGACAGCGCGAGGCAGCCGACCGTCGAACCGGCGGTGATCGGTACGGCCGCGCAGACCGTACCGACGGCGTACTCCTGGAGGTCCAGGACGGGGACCGTGGGCGGCTGGCTGTCGAGCTTGTGGAACAGGACCTTCTCGTTGGTGATCGTCCGGGAGGTGAGCCGGGCGGTCTTGTGGCGGGAGAGGTGGTCCTTGCGGCCGTCGTGGTCGAGCTGCGCGAGCAGGCATTTGCCGACCGCGCTGGCGTGTGCCGTGCGGTGGAATTCGGCCCACTCGTTGACCTTGGGAGCCAGCGGTCCGTCGGCGTAGTGGAGGATCTTGACCTCGCCGTCGATGTACCGGCTGATGTAGACCGCCGCGCCGACCGAATCGCGCAGCTGGTCGAGGGTGAGTTGCAGCTTGTCGCGCAGGGCCCGGTCGCGGTCGCCACCGGATCCCAGGAGCAGTAGCGATTCGCCGACGACATACGCCCCGTCGGAGACCTGCTCGACATAGCCCTCGCGTCGGAGCATCGCCAGCATGTGGGCGAGCTGACCAGGGGACAGGCTGGTTTCGCGGGCGATCTGCACATCGGTCACGCCACCGGCGTGCCTGGAGATCGTTTCGAGCACGCGAAGTGCGTACTGCACCGAATGGAACGGCGCGGTCGGCTCGGGCTTCAGCGCCACGGTGTCCCCCTAGCAGGTTGTTACCGCTTGCGTCGTGGCCGTCGTTGGTGGTCACGGCCGACGCATGCGCGACCGCTCCCGGACAACGGGGCTGCTATCACGATAGCGGTCAACGGCCCTCGATGGAGGGGGTCTTGACTGAAAAGAGGTGGGCCTCGGTTTTCTGTACTGCGGCTTGAGACTGTGGCATATGCCAAGGTCACCGAGCCGGATACGCAGGGGTTTTGTGCCCCCGATGACACCCGGCCATCCCGGGGCGGGCCCCGGGAGCGCCTCTGGAGGGAGCGAAACCGGCCATTTCCCTGGCCGGTTCCGTGAGCGGTCCATCGGGAGCAGGCCACCCGGCCGGGATCGGCAACTCCCTTGTCCCACCCCGGTCATGAGGTGGTGTCGTGAGCGCCGCGCGGGCCGTCCGTGGTGCCGGTGTGCGGAAAGGGGAAAGGGTGGTGTGCCCCGACCCGATGAGGGGGGCACACCACCCGAATCCATCGCCTACCGTGCGCCGTTCACCGCGCGATACGCACGGCGTTCACAGCACCGCACTCAGGAATTCCCGGGTGCGCTCGTGCTCCGGCTCCGTGAAGATCTTTTCCGGGGAACCGGATTCGATGACCCGGCCGGCGTCGAACATCAGCACATCGTCGGAGATGTCCCGGGCGAAGTTCATCTCGTGGGTGACGCACAGCATCGTGATGTCCGTGGTGTGCGCGATGTCCCGCAGCACGTCCAGCACTCCGGCCACCAGCTCCGGGTCGAGCGCGGAGGTCACCTCGTCCAGCAGCAGCACCTGCGGGCGCATCGCCAGCGCCCGGGCGATGGCGACCCGCTGCTGCTGGCCGCCGGAGAGCTGGGTGGGGTACTTGTCGAGGTGCTCGGTCAGGCCCACCAGGTCCAGCAGTTCGCGGGCGCGCTCCTCGGCGGCGTCCTTGTCCAGGCCGAGGACGTGCACCGGGGCCTCGGTGATGTTCCGCAGCACCTTCATGTTCGGGAAGAGGTTGAACTGCTGGAACACCATGCCGATGTTCTTGCGGACCTCGCGGATGTGCTTCTCCCCGGCCGGTACGAGCTTGCCGCCCTTCTCCTCGTGCATCAGATACTCGCCGCCGACCTTGATGGTGCCCTCGTCCGGCTTCAGCAGCGTCATCAGCAGCCGCAGAATCGTGGTCTTGCCGGATCCGGACGGGCCGATGAGGGTGACGTGCTTGCCCGAGGAGACGGTGAAGTCCAGCGAGTCGAGGACCGTGTTGGACCCGAACCGCTTGGTGACCTTGTCGAAGCGGATCAGCTCGGTGCCATCCACCCCGGGGTTGGCGGTTTCTTTCGAGGGGGTGCTGTCAGCGGACAAGGCGACGCTCCAGAGCTCGCAGAAGGAGAGAGGTGGGGTAGGAGATGACCACGAAGAGGATGCCGACGACGGTGATCGGCTCCAGGTAGTCGAAGGTGGTGGCGCTGATGCTGTTCGCCTGGAAGAGCATGTCGGCAACGGTGATACCGGCCAGCAGCGGCGTGTCCTTGAACATCGCGATGACGTAGTTGCCGAGCGCGGGCACCACCCGGCGGAACGCCTGCGGCAAGATCACCGCGGTCCAGGTGCGCCGGCGCGGCAGGCTCAGCGCCGTGGCGGCCTCCCACTGGCCGGGCGGGACGCCGTCGATGCCGGCGCGGTAGACCTCGGCGGTGTACGTCGAGTAGTGCAGGCCCAGGCCGATGACACCGGTGGTCAGCGGCGCGAAGGTCAGCCCCCAGGCCGGCAGGACGAAGAACAGGAAGAACAGCTGCACCAGCAGCGGGGTGTTGCGGATGAACTCGACGACGATGCTGACCGGCCAGGTCACCCACCGGCTCGGCGAGCGCAGGGCCAGCGCCCACACCAGCCCGAGCGCGAAGGCCACCAGTGAGCCGTAGATCGTGGCCTGGACGGTGATCCACAGCCCTTTGAGGAGGTCGGGCATGATCTCGCCGACGTAGCTCCATGACCAGTTGTTCACGGCTTTCCTCCGGTGGCCAGCGCCTCGGGGCCCTGCTTCTCGACGGGCAGCTTGCGGGAGAACCAGCCCTCGCCCTTGGGTACCGCCCGGCCGATCGAAGCCTTGGCGCGGCGCTCCAGCACCCGCATGATCCGGGTCATCACGAACGCGACCACGAAGTACAGGACGAGGATGATTCCGTAGACCTGGGCGCTCTGGCCGGTCGACAGCCGGGCGAGCTTGGCCTGGAAGGTGAGCTCGCCGATGGACAGCAGCGACGCCAGCGCGGTGCCCTTGAGCAGCTCGATCAGCAGGTTGTTGAACGGCGGCATCATCTCGGGCACGGCCTGCGGCAGGATCACCTTCTGCAGCCGCTGCCAGGGTGAGAAGCTCAGCGCGATGGCCGCCTCACGCTGGGCGGGCGCCACCGCCTGGATGGCGCCGCGGACGATCTCGGAGCCGTACGCCCCGTAGGACAGGCCCAGTGCCAGGGTGCCCGCCCAGATGCCGACGAGCTGCCAGCCCAGCAGCGGCAGCGCGAAGAACAGCCAGAACATCAGCACCAGCGCCGAGGTGCCGCGGAAGAATTCCACGTACACACCCGACAGGAAGCGGACGGTCTTGAACCGCGAGGTACGGGCCAGTCCGATGCCGAAGGCGACTGCGGCGGCCAGGGCGGCGCTGTAGACCATCAGCTGGATGGTGATCCACAGTCCCTTGAAGAAGAGTTCCCAGAGCGCTCCGGTCACTTTTTGCAGAGCTCCTTCGCGGTGAGGTCGGTCATGAACTCCTTGGTGAAGCCGTAAGGCCGGGCGATACGCAGGAGTTCGCCGCTCTTCTTCATCTTCTGGAGCTCGCGGTTGAAGGCGTCGCGCAGCTTGGTCTCGCCGATCCGGAAGCCGTATCCGCCGCCGTCCCGCTGGGGTTTCCCATGGACCTCCGGCGTGAACGGCCGGGTCATCGTCACCTTGGGGTGCTGGCCGGTCTTCAGCGCCTCGATCATGGTCAGCGCAGTGCCGGCGAAGGCGTCGATACGGCCCGCCTCCAAAGCCTCCATTCCGGCGATCTGATCGCCGTACGTCTGGATGGCGCTCTTCTTGACGCCGTTTCCGACCGCGTAGTCGATCTCCGCATAGCCGATTCCGGAGCCCATCCGGAAATTGCCCTTGGCGATATCCGCATACGAGTTGATCTTCTTCGGGTTTCCCTTGAGTACGAGGAAGGCGTCCTTGTTCTCGTAATCCGGGTCGGAGAAGAGTACCGCCGCGCAGCGCGCTTTGTTGATGAACATGCCCGCGACGATCACGTCGTACTGGAACGAGTGCAGACCGGGCACCAGCGCACCGAATTCGACCGGTACCGGCTCGAAGTTCTTGATCCCCAGCCGCCGGAAGATCGTCTTGGCGACCGCGGGCGCCTCACCGGTCAGCTCGCCCTTGCTGTTGATGGAGGCATAGGGCGGCTCACTGGCGATTCCCATGCGTACGGTGCCCTTGCGGCGCAGATCGTCGAGCAGATGTCCGCCGTCCGTCGCCCCGGAGACGTCGACCCGTGAGCACCCCGTGGCCGCTCCCACCGCACCCGCTGCGCCGAGCGCCGCTACCCCCGCGAGCAGCGAGCGGCGGCGGATGCCGCTTGTCGATTTTCTTTTGATCACTGTGGTGTTCTCCTGTGGTGGAGCCATGGGCGCGCGGCTACCCGAACGCCTCACACATATGCCGATCGTTTCCGGCCCTTGAGGTAAGCGCCGCGGAGTTGTTCCGTACGTCGGTATTGCCCACCTACGATCGGGACATGACCGATCGCTTCATCGAAGTCACCCTGGACAAGCGCGGCGTGAGCTGCACGGCCAAGTTGCTCGACGACCGCGCGCCGATCACCTGCAATGCCGTATGGGACGCCCTCCCGCTGGGCGGCGACGTTTACCACGCCAAATACGCCCGCAACGAGATCTACACCCTGGTTCCGCCGTTCGCTCCCGAGGAGCCGCCGCTGGAGAACCCGACGATCACCCCGATCCCCGGCGATCTGTGCTATTTCACCTTCAGCGACACCCAATTGGGTACCAAGTCCTACGGATACGAGAGCCAGGCCAAGCACCAGGGCCGCGCCACCGTCGTCGATCTCGCGCTGTTCTACGAGCGCAACAATCTGCTGATCAACGGTGACGCGGGCTGGGTCCCCGGCATCGTGTGGGGCAGCGTCGTCGACGGCCTGGACCGGATGGCCGACGCCTGCCAGGACCTGTGGCGGGCCGGCGCCCTGGGGGAGACGCTCAACTTCCGGCGGGTCTAAGGCCTGGAGGCAGGGGGCGCGGGGATCTCCGCGGCCCCCGCCTCGTAGAGGGCGTGCGCGACGCGCAGCACCAGCGCGTCCGCGTGCCTCGCCCCGATCAGCTGGACGCCGATCGGCAGCCCGTCGCCGTCCACCCCGCAGGGCACGGTCGCGGCCGGCTGCTGGGTGAGGTTGAAGGGGTAGGTGAACGGCGTCCAGCCCGTCCAGCGGGTGTGGCCCGATCCGGACGGGACCTCCGCGCCCGCCTCGAAAGCGGTGATCGGCTCGGTCGGTGTCACCAGCAGGTCGTAGGCGCTGTGGAAGCGGCCCATCGCCTGCCCGAGCGCCATCCGCGTATCGACCGCCGCCAGATAGTCCAACGCGCTGTAACGGGCGCCCTGCTCGCAGATCTCCCGCAGCCCCGGGTCCAGCAGTTCGCGGTCCGCCTCGCCCAGATGCTGCACCACCCGCGCCGCGCCGCTGAACCACAGCGTGTGGAACGCCTCCACCGGGTCGGCGATGTCCGGGTCGATCTCCTCGACGTACGCGCCGAGCCCGGCGAGCGTGTCGACGGCCCCGCGCACCGCCGCGGCGACCTCCGGAGCCACCGGCACGTCCCGGCCGAGCGACGGGCTGTAGGCCACCCGCAGCCCGGAGACCGGACCGGCCAGCGCCGCCCGGAACGAACCGGCGGCCGGTCCCAGCTGCGACCAGTCCCGCCAGTCCGCGCCGACGATCACATCCATCATCAGCGCCGCGTCCGCCGCGTCCCGGGTCATCGGCCCGACATGCGCCAGCGTCCCGAACGGGCTCGCCGGATACAGCGGCACCCGCCCGTAGGTCGCCTTGAGCGCGAAGATCCCGCAGAAGGACGCCGGGATACGGACCGAGCCGCCGCCGTCCGTGCCCAGGCTCAGCGGCCCGGCGCCCAGCGCCACCGCCGCCGCACTGCCTCCGCTGGAGCCGCCCGCGGTGCGCCCAGGGTCGTACGGATTGCCCGTCACCCCGTGCCGCGGACTGTCGGTGACACCCTTCCAGCCGAACTCCGGGGTGGTCGTCTTGCCGACGAACACCGCACCGGACTCCCGCAGCCGGGCCACCGACGGCGCGTCCTCCTCCCACGGCCCCTCGGCCCGCACCGTCCGTGAACCGCGCAGCGTCGGTGTGCCCCGGGTCAGGATCAGATCCTTGACGGTGACCGGCACCCCGTCCACCGGACCGGCCGGATCCCCGGCCCGCCAGCGCTCCGCCGACTCCTTGGCGCTCGCCAGCGCCTCGTCCGCGTCGATCAGGGTGAAGCAGTTGGTGGCGGCCTGGGCGGCCTCGGCGCGCTCCAGGACCGCCCGGGTGACCTCGACGGGGGAGAACTCGCCGGCCGCGTACCCGGCCGTGAGGCGGGTGGCGCCGAGGTCGGCGAGGTGGGTCGGTTCGGTGGTCATGCGTCCTCCGAGCGTTGGCCGCCCCGGGCGGGACGGCGGGCGGGGGCGGAGCTGCCGCGCCGTGGCCCGGCAGCGCGCGCCGTCACTGCACCGGTACGTACCCGAGCCGCTTGTCGACGAGGTTGTGCAGCGGCTCGCCGGCCGCCCACCGGTCGAAGTTGTCCTGGAACTGCTCGGCGAGCGCGTCCCGCCAGCCCAAGGTGTCGCCGCTCATGTGCGGTGAGACGATCAGATGCGGCACGTCCCACAGCGGGCTGTCCGCAGGCAGCGGCTCCTGCTCGAAGACGTCCAGCGCCGCCGCCGCGATCCGCCATTCGCGCAGCGCCGCGACCAGGGCGTCCTCGACGACCAGCGGCCCGCGCCCGACATTGATGAACCGGGCCCGCGACGGCATCCGGGAGAACGCCGCCTGGTCGAAGAGGCCGCGGGTGGCGTCGGTCAGGGGCGCGGCACAGACGACCCAATCGGCGTGCGGCAACAGGCCGTTCAGCGCGTCACTCGCATGTACGAGACCGAATTGCGGGTCGTCCGAGCGCTCCCGGCGGCCGACCAGATCGACCTTGACACCCAGTGCCAGGAGGGTGGCGCCGATGGCCCGGCCGATCGGACCGGAGCCCACCACGACCGCCCGGGTGCCGGCCAGCCGCAGCGTCTCGCGATGCTGCCAGCGCCGCTGCCGCTGGAGCTCCCAACTTCCGTAGAGGTCCTTGGCCATGGCGATCACCAGCCCGGCGACGTACTCGGCGATCGGCTGCTCGAAGACGCCGCGGGCGTTGGTCACCAGGGTGTCGTCGGCGATCAGCGCGGGGCACAGCAGCTGGTCCACGCCCGCGCTCGCGGTGTGCACCCACCGGGGTTTGGGCCCCTTCTCGGGCCATGCCGCCCGGATCGCATCGGAGGTGAAGTCCCAGGCCAACAGCACGTCGGCGGTGGGGAGTCGGTCGGCCAGTGAGGCCTCGTCGGTGAAGATCACCCGGGCCCGGCCGGTCAGCCGGTCGAGCTTCGGCGGCGGGTCGGAACCAAGGACGAGGACGGTGCTTTCGGACATAGGCCAGAAACCGTTCTGAAACGTGAGCCCCCTTCACTGAAAGGAGGGCGCCGACAGATGCCTGAGATGCGAGGATTGACCACGCTAAGAAGTCGTATCTACCGTGTCAACAACGGCTCTGTCCCGACGTCCCGGCTTGCTCCGGCTGCTCCTCATCCCCGGCCACTGGCCTGGCCAATCCAGCCCTTCGTTTCTAGGGGCCTTCAATGGACGTCTCCTTTCTGGGTGGTCCCCAGCCACAGCTCGGCGTGGGCGTTGTCGCCCCTTTTGACTTCGCGCTCGATCGCGAGCTGTGGCGCTGGGTGCCCGACGATGTATCCCTCCACCTCACCCGAACCCCTTTCGTGCCCGTCGAGGTCAGCCTCGACCTGGCCCGTCTGGTCAGCGAGCACGAAACGCTGGACGCTGCCGTCCAGGCGTTGTGCGCGGTATCACCGCAGGTCATCACGTACGCCTGCACCTCCGGCAGCTTCGTCGGCGGTGTGGCGGGAGAGCGGGCCATGTGCGCCGCCATGGCCCAGGCGGGGGAGGTTCCCTCCCTCACCACATCGGGCGCGCTGATCGAAGCGTTGCGCGAGATCGGCGCACGGCGCATCGCCGTGGTCACGCCCTATACGAAATCGGTCACCGACTCCCTGGAGGACTATCTCGGTGAGGCGGGCATCACGGTCACCGGCCGCGCCTACCTCGGGCTGACCCGGCACATCTGGAAGGTGCCCTACCGCGACGTCGTCGACATGGCCCGCGCGGCCGTCGTCGGCGCCGCCGACGCACTCTTCATCAGCTGTACCAACCTGCCCACCTACGACGTCATCCCGCAGCTGGAGGCCGAGCTGCGGATGCCGGTGCTGTCCGCCAATCAGGTCACGATGTGGGCAGCGCTGCGCGCCATCGGCGTCCAGGCGGTGGGCCCGTACCAGGCGCTGCTCGATCCGGTGGCGCGCCGCGGCCCGGCCGCGATGACCGGGTCGGAGCCGGCAGGGCCGGGTGACGGAGGGCCGCGGGTGACCCCCGAGGCCGCCTTCGCCGGGCCTCCCGCGCCCCCGGAGGGGGAGCCGCTCGACGGCATCGATCCGCCGCCGTATCCGCCCGAGGATCCGGGACCGCTGCCCCCGGTGTGAGGCCGGTCCGAACCCGACCCCTCCCCGGAACGCTGCCGGCGTCGTCCCGCTCGCCGGCAGCGCTTCTCCCCACCCGCACCGCACCACCCGTGAACGCACCCGCACCCACGAACGCCCCGGCACCCGCAGCCGTACACGCAAGGGAGACCCGCATGGCATCGGTCGGCTTCCTCTACCCCGGCCACTCCGCGGAGGACGACTACCCCCGGCTCGAAACGCTCCTGGGCGGCGCGGTCCGCCTGCCGCTCGTCCACACCGACATCGGCGAGGACGCCCACCGGGTCGACGCGCTGCTGGAGATGGGCTCCGCCGCGCGGCTGGCGGCCGGCGTCGCCGAGCTCAAGGAGCGCGGCGCCGAGGCCGTCGTATGGGCCTGTACGAGCGCCAGCTTCATCTTCGGCTGGGAGGGCGCGCGCGTTCAGGTCAGGGAGCTGTCCGCCACCGCCGGCCTGCCCGCCTCCAGTACGTCCTTCGCCTTCGCGCATGCCATCCAGGCGCTCGGCGCCCGACGGGTCGCGATCGCCGCCACCTACCCCGCCGATGTGGCCGAGTACTTCCACGCGTTCTTGAAGTCCGCCGGTACGGAGGTCGTCTCGACCCGCGGCAGCGGCATCATCACCGCCGCCGAGGTCGGCACGTGGGGCCGCGAGGAGGTGCTGGCGCTCGCCCGCGCCGGTGACCATCCGGACGCCGAAGCGGTGCTGCTGCCCGACACCGCCCTGCACACCGCCGAGCATCTGCCCGCGCTCGAAGCGGAGCTGCGCAAGCCGGTGCTCACCGCCAATCAGGTGACGGCCTGGGAGGGGCTGCGGCTCCTGGACCGCACGCTGTCCTGCCCGGAACTGGGCACCCTCTTCTCGCGGACCGGGAGCTGACCCGGGAATAAGCGGAGATTCTCTCCGGTTGTCCTCCTCGCAGACCAGCGACGCGAGGAGGACCCGCACCGTGAGCGGCGAAGACGACCAGACCCGGGGCAGTGGCGAGGCGATCGAGGACGGCAAGGACGGGATACGGGGCGCCGCCCGGGGCAGCGCGCCCGTGCCGCTGTCGGTGCTCGACCTGGTGACGGTCGGCGCCGGCCACACCGCCTCCGATGCGGTGCGCACCGCCGTCGACATCGCCCGTACGGCCGAACGCCGCGGCTTCCACCGCTACTGGGTCGCCGAGCACCACTCCATGCCCGGCGTCGCCTCCTCCTCACCCGCGGTGCTGCTCGCCCACCTCGCTGCGCACACCGAGCGCATCCGCCTCGGCTCCGGCGGCGTCATGCTGCCCAACCACGCCCCGCTGGTCATCGCCGAGCAGTTCGGCACGCTGGAGGCGATGGCCCCCGGCCGGGTCGACCTGGGCCTGGGCCGCGCGCCGGGCACGGACGGCGCCACCGCCGCGGCGCTGCGGCGCACGGACCGGCTGCCCGAGGGCGCGGAAGAATTCCCCCAGCAACTGGCCGAGTTGACCCGTTTCCTGGACGACTCCTTCCCCGACGGCCACCCGTACGCCAAGATCCACGCGGTCCCCGGCCCGGTCCAGGCCACCTCGCCCGGCGGCGTCCAGTCCGCGCACCGGCCGCCCCTGTGGCTGCTGGGCTCCTCCGGCTTCAGCGCCCGGCTCGCCGGCTCCCTCGGCCTGCCGTTCGCCTTCGCGCACCACTTCTCCGCGGCCAACACCGTTCCCGCGCTGGACCTCTACCGCGCGTCGTTCCGCCCCTCCGAGGTGCTCTCCGAGCCGTACGCCCTGATCGGGGTCGCGGCGCTGGCCGCCGAGGAGGAGCGCGAGGCCCGCCGCCAGGTCATGACCGGCGCGCTGTCCATGGTCCGGCTGCGCACCGGCCGCCCCGGCCTGGTCCCCAGCCCGGAGGAGGCCGAGGCGTACCGCTTCAACGAGTTGGAGCGGGGCTTCGTCGACAGCTGGCTCGGCAATGTCGTCCACGGCACCCCGGACGCCGTCCGCCAGGGCCTGGACGATCTCGCCAAGCGCACCGGCGCCGACGAACTGATGATCACCGCCAACGCGCACGGCGGCGCGGCCCGGCTGAGGTCCTACGAGCTGATCGCGGACGCGTACGGCCTGCCGCGAGGCTAGGGCGGCGGCGTACGTTGGCTGACTGCCGTCGTTGATTCCGCCGGACCCTCGCCGTGGTGGTGCTGCGCCGTCGCGGCGGGAAATTTCTTCCGCCGCGCAGGCGTTCAGCCGTCGGTGCGCCGTCCCGCGACGAGAAGCGCCTCGACGCGGTCGGGGGCGACCGGGCGGGAGTAGAGCCAGCCCTGGCCGGTGTCGCAGCCGATGCGGCGGAGGCGTTCGGCCTGTTCGGCGCTCTCCACGCACTCGGCGGTGACGGTCAGACCCAGTCGGTGCGCCAGCGCCACCAGGGCTTCCACGATCATCTCGTCCGCCGGGTTCGGATGCTCCTGCGAGCGGAAGCCGCGGACGAAGGAGCCGTCCAGCTTCAGCACGGACACCGGAAGGCGGCTGAGGTAGGCGAGGTTGGAGTAGCCGGTGCCGAAGTCGTCGATGGCGATCCGTACGCCCATGTCGCTGAGCGCCTGCAGCGCCTGCAGCGGCCGGCCGGCCGAGCCCATCACCGCCGACTCGGTCAGCTCCAGCTGGAGCAGCCGCGGCGGCAGCCCGGTCTCGGCGAGGATCCCGGCCACGTCCGCGACCAGGTCGGAGTCCCACACCTGACGTACGGCCACATTGACGCTGACGAACAGCGGCTCGTCACCGGGGTGCGCCAGCTGCCAGGCGCGTGCCTGGTAGCAGGCCCGTTCCAGGACCCAGCGGCCCAGCTCGACGATCGCGCCGTTCTCCTCGGCCAGCGCGATGAACCGATTCGGCGACAGCGTCCCGAACTGCGGATGCCGCCAGCGCACCAGCGCCTCCACGCCCTGCGCCCGGCCGTCACCCAGTCCGACCAGGGGCTGGTACTCCAGGGTGAATTCACCGCGGTCCACGGCCGGCCGCAGCGTGCTGGACAGCGCCTGCCGGGTCATCCGGTGGGCGTTGCGCTCCGGGTCGAAGAGCGTCCAGCGGGCTTTGCCGTCCTCCTTGGCCCAGTACAGCGTGGTGTCCGCGGCCTGCATCAGACCGGTCGCGGTGGTGCCGGTGGCGGCCCGCTCCACGACGCCGATGCTCGCCGACACCGACAGCCGCTGCCCGGCCAGGTCGAACGGGCGCTGCAACGCGTCCAGCACGCACTGGGCCAGCTCGGCCAGCTGCTCGGTTCCGGTGGAGTCCTCCACCAGAAGGGCGAATTCATCACCGCCGAGCCGCGCCACCAGATGCCCGCCGCGGCCCGCCCCGCGGTCCGCCGCGCTCTCCGCGCAGCGCATCAGACGCTGCGCCACCGCGCTCAGCAGCCGGTCGCCGACGCGGTGCCCGAGGGTGTCGTTGACGGCCTTGAAGCCGTCCAGGTCGAGGTAGCACAGCCCGATCCGGCCGGTGCCGGACGGTTCGAATGCGGCGGTCTCCAGCGCGGTGGAGAGCCGCTCGAAGAACAGCGCGCGGTTGGGCAGCCGGGTCACCGGGTCGTGCATCTGCAGATGCCGCAGCCGGGCCAGCAGATCGTGCCGGTCGCTGATGTCCGCGACCGACAGCAGCATCCGCTCCTCACCGCTGAGCGGCTCCGGCGTCAACGGCTCGACTGTCACTTCCACCCATACGGAATGCCCCTCGGGGTGTTTGAGGCGGCGGGTGCAGCGCAGCCGGTCGCTGCGGCCGCACAGCACCTCGCGGTAGGCGGTCCACACCCGCGGGTCCGCGCCGAGGTCGGTGAGGTCCGCGGCGGTGGCCGCGACCAGCTCGTCCGGGTCGGTGCCGACCAGCTCGCCGAAGGCCGGGTTGGCGGCCAGGACCAGGCCGTCGCGGTTGAGGACGGCCATCGCCAGGCGCCCGGCGTGGAAGGCGGCGCGATAGTCGCCGAGCGAGGCGGCATCGTCGTCGCAGGGGCTGCTGGGGGTGTGCCGGGTCTCGGCGGATTCTTTGGTCGTAACGTTACGCTCCGTCACTGAGGGCAGCGTCGCTCCGGGCATGCGGCCCGGGCTGTCGGGGTGTCCGCTCACTGCTCGCTCCCGCATGGCGCTTGTCTCGTGATGGAGGGTGGACCTCGCGCTGGAAAGTGTGGCGATCATAGAGGCTGGCACGACGGCCGATCCAGCGACGCAGCCGTGATCGTCCGTGCGCATGACGGAACTTCAGCCATTTCTGTCCGTCTCTGTTCGTGACGATTGCCCCGTTGGTCGTTTGTGACTTTCCGTTACGGGGCGGCTGAGACTCGCCGGTCACTCTTCTGGACCTTCAAAACAGGACGAATAGCATTAAATCGCCACAGGGTAGATGAGGTCTCCGAATCCGTCCCTGGAGGTATATGTGCCGCGCGCCCGGACGCCTGACGGGGTGGACCGCCGCCTGCGGCGCGTGGCTGCTGTCGTCACGTCCCTGAGCGCCCTCATCGCGACGTCCATCGTCGCCGGACCGGCCACCGCCTCCGAGGCCGCCCTCTCCTGCGCGCTGGGGCGCACCGACGCACACCACTCCGAAGGTGTCGACGGCTGGAACGACGCCTATCCGCGCCCGGACCGCCAGATCAACGCCGTCATGATCTTCCTGTCCTTCCCGGATTCCCGGCCGCTCGCCGCCCCGCAGCAGCTCTCCCGCGACTACTTCCCCGCCACCTCGGGCTTCTTCCAGCGCGCCTCCTACGGCGCCTTCCGGCTGCGCCCGCACATCCACCACGCCTGGGTGCGGATGCCGCGTACGTCCACCGCGTACGGCATACAGCGCGACTGGGACGCCGGCCGGCGCGCGGCCTACCTGCGGGACGCGGTGGCCGCCGCCGATCCGTCGGTGGACTTCGGTCGCTACGACGTGGTCTATTTCGTCGCCGATCCGGAAGCACCCGGTGTCGATTCGGACGCGACCAAAGTCGTCAACCTCGAACACNTCGTCGCCGATCCGGAAGCACCCGGTGTCGATTCGGACGCGACCAAAGTCGTCAACCTCGAACACCCGATGCACGCCGACGACCACGATCTGCGCCGGTTCGTCACCGTCTTCGAGCAGAGTCCGCCCGACCGCAATGTCCTCGCCCACGAGACCGGACACGTCTTCGACCTGCCGGACCTCTACCACCGGCCGGAGAACGGCAAGGGTGACTGGGACACCTACGTCGGCGACTGGGACCTCATGGGCAGCCAGTTCGGCCTGGCACCGGATTTTTTCGCCTGGCACAAGTGGAAGCTCGGCTGGATCGCCGACAACCAGGTTGACTGCGTCGATCTGGCCGGCCCCACCATGCACTCGCTGCGCACGCTGTCCGCGCCGAAGGAGTCCCGCGGCCAGCGCCGCCCGCGGCTCCTGGTGGTCCGTACCGGGCCCGACAGTGCGCTCGCCATCGAGGCACGCGGTGCCACGGGTAACGACCGCTCGCTGTGCACCGAAGGCGTCCTGGTCTATCGCGTGCACAGCGAGACCCCCTCCGGATCGGGGCCCGTACACGTCCTCGACGGGCACCCCGGCACCTCGGCCTGCTGGGGCACCTCCGTCTACCCGCCGCTCGCGGACGCGCCGCTGGGCGTGGGGGAGAGCATGGACGACGGCGAGGACGGCGTACGCATCCAGGTCGAGGGGCGGTCGAGCGACGGGGACTGGGCGGTCAAGGTGGGGCGCGGCTGACGGCTCCGGACGTGCACGGAAATCACGCGCACGGAACATCACGCGCACGGAAAATGCGGACATGACGAAGGCCCCCACCGGAGTGAGGGCCTTCGACTGTCTGTGCGCCGCCAGGGACTCGAACCCCGGACCCGCTGATTAAGAGTCAGCTGCTCTAACCAACTGAGCTAGCGGCGCCTGCTGACGGGGAAAACATTAGCATCCTGATCGGGGAGGACAAAAATCGGTTTGTCGCAGCCCTACGAGAGCACCGAAACAGGGTGCTGAGCTGCGGCTTCGCGCTCGTAACCGGCCACCGAGCGGGCCGCGCGGACACAGGCCCACAGCAGTACGTCGGGGCCGGGCAGCCAGGGGTTGCGGACGTCCGGGGCCACCAGCCAGCGGGAGACGGCTGGGCCGACCGGGTCATCGAACGCCGGAAGGGCGCCGTTCGCGCGCGCGTCGTCGGCCGTGCCGGGGCGGGGGTGCAGCGGCGGGACGGTCACCGCGTCGCCGCTGCCGTGGCACAGCAGCGGCGGGACGGCCGCGGCCCACTCCTCCCAGACGAGCAGCGCGGGCAGCCGCTGGGCCGTGCCCGGCGCGGCGAACAGCAGGATCCGGCCGCGGTGCGCCGCGACCGGACCCGAGCCGGGGCCGTCGGACCATAAGCGGTCCACCATCCGCCGCCCGAAGAGCGCCGGGGCGTTGATCACGTCGAAGGCGGAGCCGCAGGGCAGCACGCCGGGCGTGGCCGGTTGGGTGGCCCACAGTGCGTGCATCTCGTCCGGATCAGGGCTGGCGGAGGCGAGCCATTCGGCTCCCGCGAGCGTGACATATGCGGCGGTGGGAAAGGCCAGGGTGCGGGGGGTCTCGGGCAGCCAGTCGCTCATGGGGACAGGTCTACCGATGCGAGGTGCAGCGGCTTGGCTGATTGCCGGAAACCGGGACAGGGCCGGGCGGGGGCGGGTATCTTGCCCGCTCGCATATGCCAGCGGCTCATGGTCATGGACCATGAGCCGTAGTGAGGCGTGTGAGGTGGGTGTGAATCGGCGGATGTGTCGGTGGGTGGGATCCGGCCTACGAGCTCGGGCCTACCGCTCGGGCCTACGAGGTCCTGCCTATGAGGTCCGGCCAACGGGACCGGCGACCGGTCATTCCATGTCGCCCAGCAGGGTGCTGCCGCTCCGCATCAGGCTGCGGCCGAACTCGACCATCTTCTGTGCGTAGTCCTCGGTCCACTCGGCCTGCTCGGCGAGCACGGCCAGCGGCAGCCGGTCGAACCGGCTGGGGTCGGCCAGCTGGGCCGCGGCCAGCGCCTGGAACTCCGTGGCCCGGTCGGCCGCGGCGCGGAAGGCCAAGGTCAGCTCCGTGGCGCGGCTGAGCAGCTCGCGCGGGTCCTCTATGGACTCCAGGTCGAAGAAGTGCTCGGGGTCGGCAACGGCCTCGGGTGGCTCGAAGAGCAGTTGCGCGGGCTTCATGCGCCGTGGTCTCGGCGCCGTACCACGTGGGTCGGGAGCCGGTCGCGGCTCGGACATGTACCTACCTCCAGATCGTGTGCCGCATTCCATTGTCCCGCCCTGCGCAAGGGGGCCTGAAATCTCCGTTCGTCCCGGGGCGGCCGGGGGAGTGTGGCGATGATGCGACCGTAGGCCGCGCCGCCCACCGGCGACGTGTGGCCGCGGCACTACGGACGCCATACGACGCGATGTTCGTTCAGATGCGCCAGCACGGAGTGATTGGCCTCCCAGCCGTCCGGGAATTTGATCGTGACGCCCAGACGGACCGGCTCCGTCGAAGGGTGCTCGTCCAGCAGGTCGGCGACGCCCGCGCGGCACACCACGATGCAGGCATGGCGATGGCGGGAGGCGAGGACGCACAGCCGGCCGGTTTCCAGGTGGAAGGCGGTGGCATCGGGGCGGCCGGAGAGCGGGTGCAGGACGACCGTGACATCGAACTCGCGGCCCTGGAGACGGTTGGCGGTGTCCACCGCGACACCGGTCACGCCCAGGCCGGCGAGCGCGGTACGGACGGCCGCCGCCTGATCGCGATGGGCCGTGCCGACCGCGATCCGGCCGGACGTGAGGGGCACCGGGTCGGCGGTCCCGCCGGCCGACGCCGGGGATTCGCTGGTCGCGGCGCCGCCCCGGTCCAGCAGCCGGCGCACCACCTGGGCCACCGCACGCACCGCCTCCGGATCCGTACGCGGCGTATGGCGGGCGGGGAGCTCCAGCAGGCCCCAGCCGGACTCGGCGGCCTCGTCCAGGACACGGTCCACGCCCGAGCCGTCCCCCGGCACGCCGAACGCCAGCCGGCGGTCGCCGTGGCCGGTGCCGCTGCGGAACGGGGTGTACGGATAGAACGCGGCGGAGACCAGCGGCGCGGCCGAGGCGGGCAGCCGCCAGGAGACCGGCAGCCGGTGCTGCGGCAGATCGGGATTGTGGGCCAGGAGCGTGGACACCGCGCTCGACGAGGGGTCGTACGCCAGCCCCGCCCACTGCTCGGCGCCGACCACGCTGAAGGGATCCAGCTGGCCGGGGTCGCCGACGAACAGCGCCCGCTCGAAGAGCCCGGCGACGCTCAGCAGCGCATCGGAGCGCATTTGGTAGGCCTCGTCCACGATGGCGTGCCGCCAGGGCTCGTCGACCTTGGTGTAGGCCCATTTCGCGGCCGTCGAGACGACGACGTCCATCCCGGCCAGATCGGCGATCTTCGCGGACGTACGGACCGCGGGCAGCTCGGCCAGCACCGGGTCGAACGCGCCGGGCTCGCTGCTGTGCAGCCGGCCGACCGGCAGCTCGGGGTCCTTTCCGGCGAGCCGAAGGACGAGATCGTCGACCTGGGCGTTGGTCTGCGCCACCACCATCAACGGGCGGCCCGCGGCGGCCAGTTCGCGGGCCGCGCGGACCACGAGAGTGGACTTTCCGGCGCCGGGCGGGGAGTCCACGACCACGCCGCGCCTGGTGCCGTGCAGCGTGTCGCGCAGGATCGCGTCGGTCGCCGCGGCGGCCGACGCGGCGGGGTCGAAGGGCCGGTTAGTGGTGGACCGGGGGTCCTGAGTGGCCGTCATACGGCGGTGTTCTCCAGGGCGGTCGAGTGCCGGGCGCGGATCACAGGAAGTCCTCCGCGGTCACGGGGTCGGGGGCGGCGTGCGGCGGGTCCCCGGGGGCGGGCGGCGGGCCGCCGTGGGTCCAGGGGATGTCCTCGGGGTCCGGCAGCTCCGGGCCGCCGCGCGGGGCGTGCTCGAACAGCGTCCAGCACACCACGTCGGCCGGCTCCGGCACCGAACCGGGCTCCGGCGTCTTCCCGCGCCCCATCCCGCCCGTCAGCCGCACCACCAGCACACCCGGCTCCTCGGCCGCGTGGGCCACGAACTCGCCGGGTTGGGTCCTGCCGTCCGCCAACGGGCGGTAGAGCTTGGCGCCCTCGGCCAGATGGGGGTGGTCGGCCGTGCGGAGCGTGACCAGCGGGCGCGGCATCGGACGCCGGCCCTCGGACATGGCCATCTCGACATCGGTGACCGTGCCCTGGAACGCCTCGCCGGCCAGCCGGCGCCCCGCCATCACCAACGGGTCGTCCAGCGCTTCCTGGGCGTCCAGTTGGGCCTGCGCGCTCTCCCGCGCGGACAGCTTCTGCGCGGCGGTGACCGCGTCGTCCTGCTTGGGCTGCGGCGGCTCCCCGGCGCGCACCCGGTCGCGGTGCGCCGTGTACGACCAGCGGTCACGCTTCCAGCGGTCGGCGACCCGCGCGCCCACCGGGAGCGCACGCAGCAGATCGATGCCCTGCCACACGGCGTCCCAGGTCGGCCGCAGCTGACCCTCGACGAGGGTGCGCAGCTCGTCCTCGGCGCCCGGCAGCCCGGCGTCGTAACGCGCCATCGCCGGGGCGAGCAGCCGGTTGTCGAACGCCGGGTCGGTGGCCGGGCCGGCCGGCGGACAGAGCAGCTGCCCGGCCGCGTCACGCGCCGACTCCGCGCGCTCGGCCGCCTCCCGGCCCGACAGCCCCGGCGGCGGGTCGATCCAGGCCAGCAGCGCGCCCAGATGCTGGTCCTCCAGCACGCTCTGCCCACTGGCCCAATGGCGGGTCAGCAGGCCCGTCATGGACAGCAGCAGACCGGCGCCCGGGACCCGGGCCCGCTCGCCGAAATGGGTCAGCCAGCGGCCCAGCAGCGGGACATGCGGCGGCGCGGGAAACGGCGCCTCCGGCTCCTGCTCGGCCGTCCGCCGAAAGCGCATCGAGCGGCCCAGCAGCCGTACGTACTCGATGCCGGCGGCGCTCGGCACGATCAACTGCGGTGCGTCCGCGCACAGTTCGACCTGCACCGGGACTTTCTTGCCGGTCTCCGGGTCGGTCTCCTTGCGCTCCTCCCACTCGATGGCGTCGGCGAAGCCGTCCACATACGGCAGTACCGTCTCGGCCAGCTCGGCGAGGAACGCGAACCGCAGATCGCGGTCGCGCGGCTGCGGAACGGCCAGCAGCGCCGGCTTCTCGCGGTCCGTGCCGACCAGCGCGCCCAGCGGGGCGCCGGCCTCGCCCGCCGTCGTCAACGGGACGAAGACCAGCGGACGTTCGGACAGATGGCGGTGGCGGACCGTGCACCGCGGCCGGGCGCGGCCGGCCGCCGCCGCCTCTATCCTGGCCAGCGTCTCGATCAGCGACATCCCGCCTCCTTCGTCCGCTGCGGCGGCACCGCGGTGCCCGCCAGCGCCTCGGCACGCAGCGCGGCGGCCCGGCGCAGCGCGACCACGGCCGGATCGTCCGGATCGGCGGCCCCGAGGCCGCTCGCGCCCTCCGGGCCGGCCGCCGCCAGCACCTCCTCGATGGTGCCCAGCCCGCCCAACTCGCCCCGTACGCCGCGCCCCAGCGCCTCCACCGCGCCGTCCTGACGGGACCGCTTACGGCAGTGGAAGGCCAGCTCGCAGGCGGCCAGGCATTCGGGGGCGTAGGCCGCGTCGACCGTCTCGACGGCCTTCGCCAGCTCCTCGGGCGGACGGGTCGCCGTCCCGTCGTCGGTGAGCCGCAGGTCGAAGGTGGTCTCAGCCGGCAGGGTGGCGGCGATCTCCTCGACCCGGGTGAGGCGGGCCAGCTGCCGGCGGGTCGTGGCCAGCTGCTTGCGGACGTCGACGGCCGCGGCCGTGGGGAGGTTGGAGAAGTCCTTCGGGCAGACCAGCAGCACCCGGTCGCGGACCTGGACCGCGCGGCCGGTGTGCGCGCCGACATGACCCGCGACCGGCTCCAGGGCCAGCACATAGACCGCCGCCTGGCGCGCGGCGGCGCCCACCTTGGCGGCGTCCGCCGAACCGTCGATCATCGGGAAGGACTTGATCTCGACGACCGTCCAGCTGCCGTCCGGATGCACCACCACCGCATCCGGCTCCACATAGGCCGGCGAGCCGGCCACCTCGACGGCCAGCATCGGATGGTCCAGCAGCGCCCAGCCGCCGGCCGCGGTCGCCTCGCGCAGCGCCAGCGCCGTACGGGCCGCCCGGCCCTCGGGACCGGCCGCGGACAGATCGGGGGTGGCGACCGTCTCCGGCTCGGGCGGCGGGGTACCGGGCGCCAGGCGCTCGTGCAGCAGCCGCAGCAGCTCCGTGCCGCCGTCGCCCTTGACCCGGGCCTCGAACGCATTGCCCCGGACTATCGCGAACTGCGACTGGCCGTATGCCGCGGGCGAACCCAGCGCCTGGGCCAGCGCGCCCTTGTCGATGCCCGCGCCGTCCAGCAGCGCGCGGCGCCGGCAGCCGGGGTTGGCGGCCAGCGCGGCGAGCGCGCGGGCGTCCAGGGAGCGGGGGCGAACACCGGGACCGCGCAGCTCGGTGAGCCTCCCCCAGCTAACGCTGGGAGGTGCCCCCACCCGCAGGCTCGGCGTCGGCATCGGCGGCGCCCCCGGAGGGGCGGCCGACGCGGGTCGACTGTCGCGGGAAACGTTCACCTGCGGAAGTCTCGCATCCGGCACTGACATGCGGGGCGCCCAGTCGCGGATCCGCCGTTGCCGTCGGTCCGGTTTCGGTGCCGCGGACCCGTTCCCGTGCGGCTTCCTGAGGGCCCGCTCGTACGACATCGGACGCCTGTGCCTGCGGTGCCGTACGCCGCTCACCACAGATCGCCCTCCGCGATGCGCTCGATCCGCGTCCGCACCACGGTGAGTGTGACCTCGGCCGGGGCTTCCCACTCCTGGCGTCCGTTCGCCCGCAGCCACACGTGGCCTTTGCGGATGTCAGTCACCAGGGCGCGGTGCCCGTCGCCGTATTCGACCTCATCGCCGACCTGCGGCCGTTGGGTGCTCATCGCGTTGCCTCGATCGCCGTCGGGTCCGTCGTCCATTCCCGGCCGCCGCCCTTCGGGGCCAGCCATGCCACCGGTGGCGCGTCCGGGATCCGGAGCGCCAGCCCGGGGTTGCTGTCCTTGGGATCGGGGGCGATGGCCCGGAGGATTCCGATGAGGTCGCCGTGGGCGTGGTCGATCACCAGACGGCCGAGCAGCGGGTGCGACCAGTGCCCCAGTCCGAGGGGCTGTGCAGTGTGGGTGGTCATAGGTGCCTCGTCGTGGTCGAGGGACGGAGGAGGTGGGCGGACCGTCCCCGACGCGGTGGGCAGGGGCGGGCTGCTGCGGCTCTCGAACCCGGTTGCAAGCAAGCCGAGTTGGTGCCGACAACCAGTGAACGGTTACTGGGCGTTGTGTAACCATCACGCATGCGGCCAGTGCATACGGATATGCGCTGAGCGGGTACGGGCAGGCGCCCGAAGCCGCAAGGACTCGTAGCGTGAGGGGTGTGCCGTGAACTGGCAGACGGGACCGATCCGGGACGCATCCCGGGCAGGCGACTACGGACGGGTTGTCGAGCTGGCTCGGACACAACGACGCATGACGCAGACGCAACTAGGCGAGTCGTTGGGTCTGTCGCAGTCCGCCGTATCCCGTCTGGAGAAGCGGGGCACGAGCGCATACAGCACGGACATCCTGACGGCGGCGTCCGCACATCTCGGGATTCCGCCGGAGTTGGTGGGACTCGCGGACGGTCGCCCACATGGTCAGTTGAACGGTGACAACGTGTACCGACGAAAATTCCTCGGTGGAGCCGTGGCGGCGGCCGCGGCCCCCGCACTGGCCGGTCTGCCCGCGGCCGCGGACGAGACCGGGGGGCGGGCCGCCGCCCTGCGCTTGAGCACGTCCGCGTATCGCAGACTCGACGGCTCGACTCCATCTCGGGACCTCGCTGAACCTGTGCACGCGCATATGCGCCTCATCCAGACCATGACACGGGACGCTGCCCGGGAGCGGCGAACACTGCTCGCCGCCGTCGGGAGCGAGGCTGCCAGCCTCGCCGCGTGGCTGTCGTGGGACATGGGGGACTTCGGCAGCGCCCGCACCTGGTATGGCTCGGCGATCAAAGCCGCCCGTGCGGCCGGTGACCCGCTCCTGACCGCCTACCAGACCGGCAGCCTGGCCCAGTTCGAGGCGCATGCCGGGAACGCCGCCCAGGCTCTGAACCTCACCAGGCGGGCGCGGCAGGCCCTCAGCGAACGGTGCCCGGCCGTGGCCGATGCATGGCTGTCCTCGGTCGAAGCCCTCGCCCACGCGGCGGGAGGTGACCGGCGGGACGCCGACAAGGCTCTGACCGCGAGCCGGGCGGCGGCCGAATCGCTGCCGGAGGAACCACCCCCGTGACCATGGGTGTTCACATTCGACCCGGGGAAAGTGGCTGCCTGCCGGGTCACCTGCGGGGCCCGGCTCGGCCTCCCCGAATGGGTGTTGTCCGATGACGTCGACGCTCTGGCCACCGGGCACGCAAAGCAGCGAGCACTGTTGGTGCTGGACATCGCCGCCGGGCATCTCGCCGGCGGACGGATCGAGGCCGCGTTCGCGCTCGCCTCGCGCGCACTGGATACCGGGCTCCAGTACCGTTCCGGTCGGATCGTGGAGAGAGCGCGTGCCGTGCGCCGGTGCTTCACCACGGCCGCGCCGCCCAAGGTAGTGCGGGATTTCGACGAGCGCCTACACGGCGCGTACCTGTAGGAGAGGCGCACATGCGGGTGGGGATCACAGGGCACCGCGGGCTCAGTGCCGAGGTTGAGCAGCGGGTGAGAGCGCTCCTCGCGGAGATGGTGAGCGAGTACGACCCGGCGGAGCTGGTCGCGGTCTCGTGTCTCGCGGACGGCCCGGATGCCTGGTTCGCGGAAGTGGTGTTGCGGCGCGGTGGGCGGCTGGAGGCGGTAGTCCCGGCCGCGGAGTATCGAGCGGGACTGCCGGACTGGCATCACCCGGTCTACGACGGCCTGATGCGCCGGGCGGCCGACATTCACGAAACCGGCCTTGTCACCTCCGACTCCGCCGCGCACATGGCGGGCAGTGAGACTCTGGTCGGTCTGGCGGACGAGCTGCTGGCGGTCTGGGACGGAAAGTCGGCGTGGGGCTACGGCGGAACGGCGGACGTCGTCGCCTATGCCCACAGGACTGGGACGCCCGTGCGGGTGCTGTGGCCGGAGGGAGCTACTCGCTGACCTCGCTGATCAGCAGTCGTATCCAGGCGGCCCGCCCCCCCCCGGAGCCGGGGTGGGGCGGGGGCGGGTAGGGACAAATCGACCCGATGCGCGATGATGGAAAGCCCGCGGTCAATGCCGCCCGCATCGAGCAACGATCAGCCGAGAAATCGGCGAGAGGTACGACCCATGGCAGCGCGCATATTCCTGGCCAGGCACGGGCAGACCGAGTGGTCCCTTTCCGGCAGGCACACCGGCCGTACGGACATCCCGCTTCTGGACGAGGGCCGGCGCGGCGCCAAGCTGCTGGGCGAGCGGCTGCACCGCGCCCCCTGGGACGGTCTGCCGGGCGTCGAGGTCCGCACCAGCCCCCTGGTGCGCGCGAAAGAGACCTGCGAACTGGCCGGTTTCGGCGACCGGGCGCACGAGTGGGACGCGTTGATGGAGGTCGACTACGGCGCGTACGAGGGCCTGACACCGGCCGAGATCAAGGCCGGCCGGCCGGACTGGCTCATCTGGCGCGACGGCGTGCCCGAGGGGGAGACGCTCGCCGAGGTCGCCGCGCGGGCGGACGAGGTCGTCGCCTGGGCGCGGTCGGCCGACCGCGATGTGCTGGTCTTCGCCCACGGCCACATCCTGCGCGCCCTGGGCGCCCGCTGGCTGGGCCTGGACATCTCCTTCGGCGCCCGGATCCGGCTGGAGCCGACGTCCCTGTCGGTGCTCGGCTGGGCCTACGGTGAGCCGGCGATTGAGCGCTGGAACGACACCGGGCACCTCGGCTGACGGAGCCGCCGGCGGCCGCGCCTCAGGCCTGCTGACGGGCCGTCGGGGCGTCCGCCGACTCCGCGTGCCGCGCCAGGAACCCGGCGACCGGAGCGCTGTCCCGGTAGGCCCGCAGCCTGCGGGCCGTGCCGTCGAGCATCGTACGGATACGGGCCGAGCGGACCTGCTCCAGCAGCGCCAGCACCTGCATCCCGGCCACGGCGGCCTCCTCCGGCGCACCGGAGGCCGCCAGATCGGCCGCGAGCTCCGCGGTGAACAGGGCGATGTTGCGGGTGAAGTGCGGATCCTGCAGAGCCACCGCCCGGCGGGCGTAGTCCGCCGCCCGCTCCGCGTCGCCCAACGCCGCCCAGCACTGCGCCTCCAGGCCCGCCAGCTCGGCCTCGCCGTAGAACGTCATCCACTCCGGGTCGCCGTCCCGCGGCCCGACCGCGAACAGCCGCTCGGCCCGGGCCAGCGCCTGCTCACAGCCGGCCCGGTCCGAAAGCCCCGCCCAGCCGCCCGCCTCCCGCAACGCCAGCAGCGACAACAGCCGCGGTGAGGCGAGCTGTTTGGCGGCCTGCTGCGCGGCCTGCGCGGCGCGCACCGCCTCGCGCGGCCGGCCGGCATCGCGGGCGAGAAAGGCCGTATTGCAGAAGGCGTGCGCCTCCAGGGCGGCATCGCCGCAGACCCGGGCGGTGGCCAGCGCCTCGGCGTAGTGCGAGCGGGCGTCGTCGAAACGGCCCGAGTCGTGCGCCAGCCATCCGACGGTGATGGCGAGTTCACCCGCCCCGGCGTGCAGCCGGTCGGAGACCGAGCGGCGCTGCACATCGGAGTCCAGCAGCTCGTAGGCGGCGCGCAGCGGCTGGGTGGCGCGGCGGTAGATGCCCTCCGCGCCGTGCCGGTCGTCCAGCAGTCGGATCTGGCGGACGGCTTGCTCGACGGCGGTGGCCTCGGCCGCACCGGCCCGGCCACCGGGCGGCGTACGCGGGCCCGGAAAAGGGGCGGATGTGGCGGCGGCAGCGGCCTCGATGGGGTGCAGGGCGGCAATGCCCAGGGCTGCCGCCGGGCCGCCGGTGATGAACGCGCGACGCAGCACGTCGCTCTCCTCGCAGATCTGGATACAGGTATCGCGGTGGTCGGGGTCGGTTGCCAGGGGCACGGCGCTGACCGCCGCCGTACGCGCCCCCCGTCCGCGTACCGCCTCGCGCGGCGCGAACCCCATGTCGGGCAGCGTCAGCCCGGGGAACATGTGCCGGAACACCCGCTCGTAGGCGTAGTTCGGACACCGGATCTCCCCGGACTCGACGCGCCCCACATAGCGGGCGTCGCACGAGACCTGCTCGCCGATCTCACGGGCGGACCGTCGGACCGCCGCCGCGAACTCGCCGGGTGACAGCCGGCCGCGCAGCTGTCGAAAGGCGATGTTCGGGCGAGCGGGTACGGTGCGGGACGACGCTGATCTTGCTGCTGGCGACGCCATGGCGGACCCTCTCCGTGCCCTCTCCGTGCCATCTTGTGGCGATGCCGCTCCTGGCGGTGCGGCGGGACGACCGTACCGGCTGTGACGGCTCCGATACGCACAGTTTGGCTACAAATCGGATGTCTCGCGCGTGATCTGCCATGAACTGCCATCCTTTGCAGCGTTACGCCGCCGTAGCTGTTGACGCGCCTGACCGTTGAACTCGGTGTAAAGGGTGGCGCGTGCAGGAGGAGGGGTTCTCCGTGTGGGAGACCGGCGTGAGCAGGGGCGGCAGCGGGTCCGCGGGCCAGGCCGGCGGCGGGCGGGGGCAGGTCGTCCCGGGCGGCGGGGCACCCGTCGTGGTGGCACAGCCCTGTGACCTGGTCACGGTGCCCGCCCGGCAGGGGCTGGAGGCCGTGGACATCCTGCGGCTGCGGGACGGCGTCGGCCCGGTCCTGCACGACGGTGCCTGCGACACCCTCGGCTTTCTGGTGCCCCCGGGCACGGCGGACGGCTGGGACGTGCCGGGCAGCGCATGCACCCAGACCTACGGGCGCGGGATCGCGCTGGGCGCACTGTGCGACGAAGGGGCCACGGTGGAGCCCCCGGTGACCGGCACCGGCTGGCTGGTGTCCCCGGAGGGCGCGGGCACCGCCGCCACCGACCCCGCCGTGCTGCGGGCGGCGCTCGGCGAGGCGGCCCGGACGATCGAGGCCGTCGACCGCTGCCAGTGAGCGCGTGACCTGTAGGACCTGACCTGCAAGACCTGACTCGTCAGACCTGATTCCGCAAAGGGGCCGCCCGGGGGCGGCCCCTCAGGCGTGGGACGGGGCGCGACCCCGTCAGTGCGCGGGTTCGCCGGCCGTCGTGTCCGGTGCGGGACCGCTCGCCGCGACCGGTACGCCGTTCCTGGCCGGGCGGGGAATGGTGGCGGTGCCGCGCCGGTCACCGAGCCGGCGCTGTACGCCGCGCAGCAGCCGCGCCGCGGTGAAGGCCGCGCCGTACACGAAGCGCATCGACGGGCCGTACGACGGCGCGGTCAGCAGCCCCGCGAAGAACAGGCCGGGCCAGGACGATTCGAAGCCGGAGCTCAGCTCGGGGGCGCGGCTGCCGCCCACCGTCCGCAGCGTGGTGCGCACCCGCGGGTGGAGCAGCCGCAGCCGGCCGAGGTCGGGTGTGAAGCCGGTCGCCGCCACCACATGGTCGGATTCCAGGGTCTCGGTGCGGCCATCCGTATGGGTGAGATGGAGCCGTACCCCCTCGCCATGGGGAGCCGCGGCCCGGATCCGGTGGCCCAGCAGGACCGGCACCGTGGGTTCGAAGCGCTCCCGCAGCCACCAGGCGCCGGCCGGGCCCAGCGCGGTCTCCGCGATCTGCACCCGGGTGGCCGAGGGCAGCCGGCGCACCGCCCAGGGGATCTCCGACCACACCCAGTTCGGCCAGCCGGTGCCCAGTCCGCAGTGCGGGTCGCGCAGCGCGCGCAGGAAGCCGCGCTCCAGCGGCTGCGGCGCGGTGTTCCAGTGCAGCCGGTCGGCGCGGGCCACGACGCGGGGCCGCGCGCCCTGTTCGGCCAGCAGGGTCGCGGTCTCCAGCGCGGCCTGTCCGGAGCCGATCACGGTGACGTCCTGGTCGGCGAAGCGGCGCAGATCGCGGTGGTCGCTGCTGTGCGAGGCGAGTTCCGGGGGCAGTTCGAGCAGCGGCCAGGGGCGGTTGACGAACGGCATCACGCCGACGGCGAGCGCGACGTTCCGGGCCGGGATCAGCTCCCCGGTGTCCGTCTCGACCTGGAAGCCGTCGTCGTCCGGGCGTACGGCGGTGACGGTGACCTCCTCGATCCGGGGCACCGCCCGCTCGCCGAACCATCTGCCGTACGCGGTGAAGGTGTCGAGCGGCAGCGGGACGCCGTGCTCGGCGGTCAGGTCGTGGGCGGCGCAGTAGTCCGCCAGGGTGTGGCTGCCGGCCGGGTCGGACAGGTTGGAGGACCAGGGCTCGGACTTGAGGAGCATGCCGTCGGGCATGTGGTCGCGCCACGATGCCATCGGCCGGCCCAGGACCCGTAGCCGCAGTCCGGCCGCCGCCGCATGCGCGGCGATCGAGAGTCCGTAGGGGCCGGCGCCCACCACCACCAGGTCGTACATGGATGTTTCCTGCTCTTTCTCATCGTGCGGTCGTCAATGTCAGGGCCCGCTGCCGTCACGGCTGTTGAGGCACGGCGAGCGGCTGCGCGGGCATCGGGCGGGCCGGGCGCGGGGAGCAGATAACGGCCCAGCAGCCGGCCGGCGAGCCGGGCCGCGGCGATCGCGCCACGGTCGTCCAGGGGAAGGAGGACGGCCGGTCTGCCGATGCCGTCGGAGATATCGCGCAGCATGTCGAGCAGCGGGGCGTACGCCACCGTCCCGGCCGGGAGTTCGTATGCCCGGTGCAGATACCGGGACCGGCCCACCGGACCGCGCGCCGATTCGACCACGGCATGGACCTCGATCCCCGCCCGGCCCAGTGATCTGATCGCGCCGAGGGTGCCGTGATGAAAGGGATGGGGATCGAGGCGGAGCAGCAGTACGGGCACATCGGTATCGAACGATGACATGGTGGGGAAGCCTTCACTTCGATGGACCGTGTGGGGGACGGAATGCGCCGATGGGCTATCTCGCCGCCGGTCCTCTCGTGTCCACCGTCGGCCGCACCGGCGGCAGCAGTGGCTCGGCGGTACGGACGTCCGGGTCGGCCACACCTATCTGCCCGGAATCACCTGCACCGCTCCGGGTCGCGGCACAGCGTGGTCGTCATCGCACGGCTTCCCCGGCCGCCGGTACGGCCCCCGAGGCGGCCGGTGCCGGCGCCGGGACCACCCCCGCGCACCCGGCCGAAAGCCCTGTCTGCTGTCGCTCCCGCGGCCGTACGAGCAGCAGCAGCCCGCCCAGCAGACCGCCCGCGCAGCCGCCCACCCCGATGGACAGCGGCACGGACGGGGAGACCGGGTCGGCCGGCGCCGAGGCGCGGGAGAGGACCAGGAGCGCGGCGCCGGTGCGGGCGGCCGTGTCGTTGCCGGTCCGGGTCAGCGAGCGGGCCACCGCGTTGGCGAGCTTCGCCGAGGTGCGCGGATCGTGCGCGGTGCCGGTGATCTCGATCACCGGGGCGTCCGGCGAGGCCGTCGCGCGCACCCCGACGCGCAGCGCGGCAATCGGTACGCCGAAGGCCTGGTGTGCGTCGGTGAGCACCTCCCCGCCGGTCGCGACCCGGCCGTAGGCCTGCGTGAGGCCGAGCGCGCCGGCCGGGTCGGAGCCTTTGGCGGGTACCACCACGACATAGCTGGTCGCGGCGTACCGAGGCGGCTCCAGCAGCCCGTACGACGCGCCGCCGGCCGCGCCGAGCAGCGCACACAGCGGCAGCGGCCACCAGCGCGGCAGCCGGCGCAGCCGGGCCCGCAGCCGGCC
>NZ_QUAC01000044.1 GCF_003389455.1 Streptomyces inhibens
GGGCAGCGCGGGGCGCCCGCCGGCCGAGGGGCCCGCACCGACCTGACCGCGCGGCTGCAGCCCCGCGAGCCGGCTGGACTGCCCGCCGCCGACGTCGCCGGCACCGCCCTTGGCGTTGCTCGGCGCCGGCTTCTTGCCACCCTGTGCGACATCGACCGGCAGCATGACCAGCGCGGTGGTGCCGCCGGAGTCGGAGGGCCGCAGCTGGATACGGATGCCGTGTCGCAGCGACAGCCGGCCGACCACGAACAGACCCATCCGCCGGGACACCGAGACGTCCACGGTCGGCGGGCTGGCGAGCCGCTCGTTGATCGCCGAGAGGTCCTCGGGCGACAGACCGATACCGGTGTCGTGGATCTCGACCAGCACCCGGCCGTCGGGCAGTGCGTGACCGGTGACCTTGACCTTGGTCTGCGGGGAGGAGAACGAGGTGGCGTTCTCCAGCAGCTCGGCGAGCAGGTGGACGAGGTCGTTGACGACCCGGCCGGCGACCTCGGTCTGCGGAACGGCGTTGAGCTCGATCCGCTCGTACTGCTCCACCTCGGAGGCGGCGGCACGGAGCACGTCGACCAGCGGGACCGGCCGCGTCCACCGGCGCCCGGGCTCCTCACCCGCGAGGACCAGGAGGTTCTCACCGTTACGGCGCATACGCGTGGCGAGGTGGTCGAGCTTGAAGAGCGAGGACAGCTGGTCCGGGTCGGCCTCGCGGGACTCCAGTTCGGAGATCAGCGAGAGCTGGCGCTGGATCAGACCCTGGGAACGCCGCGAGAGGTTGGTGAACATCGCGTTGACGTTGCCCCGCAGCAGCGCCTGCTCGGACGCCAGCCGGACCGCCTCACGGTGGACGTCGTCGAACGCCGCGGCCACCCGGCCGATCTCGTCCCGGCTGTGCACACCGACCGACTCGACGGAGGTGTCCACGTCCTGCGGGTCGGACTCGGACAGCTGCTTGACCAGCTCGGGCAGCCGGTCCTGGGCGACCTTCTGCGCGGTGTCCTGCAGCCGGCGCAGCGAGCGGACCATGGACCGCGCCACGACGAACGCGCCGACCAGCGAGACGCCGAGGACGAGCAGGATCAGCGCACCGCTGATGATCGCGGACTGGGTGGCCTCGTTGCGCAGCTCGCGGGACTTCTGCTCCATCTCCGAGAGCAGCGTGGTCTCGATCCGCGACATCTCGTCGATCTTGACGGTGTCGGAGTCGTACCAGTCGAGGTACCGGTAGTCCTGGCTGCGGATGCCGGAATTGCTGTTGAAGGCGCGGTGCGCGAAGGCGACCGCGGCCTTGATCTCGTCGTTGCTGCCGTCCAGACCGCGGGTGAGCCCGTCGGCGCTGTTGCCGGTGTTGTTGGCGTAGATCTGCGAGAAGCGCTCGCGGGCCGCCTTCTCGCTGTCCTCGGCGTTACGGCCGGCCAGCCGGTCGTTGGAGGACAGCTGGGGGCCGCCGCTGTGGGCGAGGCCGGCGCTGACCAGGGCGCGCTGGATCGACGCGTACTCCTTGGCCGACGAGAACGCCGCCAGCGCACGGGTACTGCGAATCATCTCCGGGTTGCTGGTCGCCTGCGCCATGTCCTGGGAGAGCGACAGCAGCGAGTTGATCAGCTGGTTGTAGCTGGTGACGGTCCGCGCGGTGTTGTCTTCGTCCTGGTACGCGTTGGTGCGGATCTCGTTGAGCTTGTTGAGCTGGCGGGTGATCTCAAGGACGGTCGAGTGGATACCGGTCATCGTGGCGTCCTGGCCACGGATGTCGTCGGTGGCCTGGTTGAACGACAGCCGGGCGCGGTCGGTCGCCTCACGGGGCGCGACGACGTTGGCGTCGTCCTTGACGTTGCCGCTGCCGGCCAGCGGACCGGCCGACTTGTCCCGCTCCACCTGCAACGCGTCGGCGAGCTCGGTCGCCTGCCGGGTCATGTCGGTGAGCAGCTGCATCTTGTCGAGCTGGTCCATGTTCTCCAGCGACGTGGCGATACGCATGCCGCCCAGCGTGGTCGCGGCGACAACGGGTAGCGCGAGCAGGGAGACCAGACGGGTACTGATGCGCCAGTTACGCAGCGCTATTCGCGAGCCGGGCCCAGTGGGGCCCTTCGGCTCCTTGGGCGCAGTGCTGTCCGCGGCCTCGACGGCCGGCGCCTGGCCGCTCCGGTCGGCCGGCACAGTGCCGCCCGCGGAGCCGTTGCTCTGGGCGCGCTGGGGCGTGGAGGCGCGGTCTGTCCCGCCGCGCAGCTCCGGGTCCGCCGCAGCGCTGCCATCCCTCTTGAAACGTCCCTGCACTAGCGTCGCAACCTCTGGACCAGGCGTCCCACCACAGCGGGACGGTGTCGAGTCGTAATAGGGGACCGCTAAGTCCCCCATGGCGGTCGTGAGTGACCGGCGGGCTGCTCCCTCTGGCCGAGAGAGCGGCACCACCGCGCGGCGCCACTTTGCGCCCTGCGCGCCGGCTGAAACGTGCGGCGGTCCGTGGAATTCCAGCACAGTGCAGGATCTCCAACAAGAGCAGAGCCGCTCGCTGTGACATGAGTGACGCAATGTACGGGCCGCGTCACGACTTGTAGAGAGTCCCGCGGTAAATAACGGACTTTTGCCCGCGAGTCGTGCTCCCCTGTGGGCTGTCCCAGGTGCGGTGATCCAGAGCGGAACGTGCGGTTCAATCCGCCATTGTCCGATTCGCCCATAGATGTTGATCAAGGGAAATGCGGCATTTGTCGCACAGTTCGTGAGCAAACTCACAAGATGATCGTCGAGTTCCCCGCCGCTTCGCAGGGAATAGCGCGCTTAGCCTGACGCTTTACACGGTTGCCGGAAACGACAAGGCAGGTTTCCGCAACCCCTTTCCCGACCCTTTGACATCGCGAGGCATACAGCAGTGAAGACGACGATGATGTTCCGCAACATAGCCAACCCGCGGCGCACCACCCTGGCCCACCTCACGGACGCCGACGAGCTCGGCACCGCGGCCCCCGAGGTGCCGGAGCACACCGTCGAACTCCCCGCGCAGACCGCCAACCCCCGCCGCACCGTCCTGATGGACGCGCCCAAGCAGGACGTCCCGGCGTAGCGGAAGCAGCGCAACAGGCCATAAAGGACGACGGAGCGGCCGCGCCCCCGCGATAGCCTGGAGTGTCAACTCCGGCCAGTGATCAATGAGGGGCAGCGGCAACCCGTGCGCATCGCCAGATTCTCCATCGACGGCAACGTCGGCTTCGGCGTCGTCGAGGGCGACGAACTCGACGTCATCAAGGGGCATCCCTTCGCGGAATTCGAGCGCTCGGGCCAAAAGGTCCCCCTCGACAAGATCCGCCTGCTGCCGCCGGTCCTGCCCAACAAGGTCGTGGCGATCGGCCGCAACTACGCCGAACACGCCGCCGAGCTGGGCAACGCCGTCCCGGACGTGCCGGTCACCTTCTTCAAGCCGTCCACCTCCGTGATCGGCCCCGGCGACCCCATCGCGTACCCCTCCTTCTCGCAGGAGGTGCACCACGAGGCGGAGCTCGCCGTCGTCATCGGCCGGATGTGCCGTGAGGTGCCCCGTGAGCGCGCCAAGGACGTCATCCTCGGCTACACCTGCGCCAACGACATCACCGCGCGCGACGTCCAGCAGCGCGAGAAGCAGTGGGCGCGGGCCAAGGGCTTCGACAGCTCCTGCCCGCTCGGCCCCTGGGTCGAGACCGGGCTCGCCCCCGCGGATATCGCCGAGGGCCTCACGATCCAGTGCACCGTCAACGGCGAACAGCGCCAGCTCGGCCGCACCAGCGACATGGTCCGCCCGATCGAGGACCTGATCGTCCACATCACCGAGGCGATGACGCTGCTCCCCGGCGACGTCATCCTCACGGGCACCCCGGCCGGGGTCGGCCCCCTCAACGTCGGCGACGAGGTCGCCGTCACCATCGAAGGCATCGGCACTCTCACCAACAAGGTGATCAAGCGTGGCTAACGCGACCCCCGTCCGCGTCCGTTTCTGTCCCTCCCCGACCGGTAACCCCCACGTCGGCCTGATCCGTACCGCCCTGTTCAACTGGGCCTACGCACGGCACAACAAGGGCTCCCTGGTCTTCCGCATCGAGGACACCGACGCGGCCCGCGACTCCGAAGAGTCCTACCAGCAGCTGCTGGACTCCTTCCACTGGCTCGGCTTCGACTGGGACGAGGGCCCCGAGGTCGGCGGCCCGCACGCGCCGTACCGCCAGTCCCAGCGGATGGACATCTACAAGGACGTCGCCGACAAGCTCCTCGCCGCCGGCCACGCCTACCACTGCTACTGCACCACCGAAGAGCTGGACGCCCGCCGTGAGGCCGCCCGCCAGGCCGGCAGGCCCTCCGGCTACGACGGCACGTGCCGCGAGCTGACCGCCGAGCAGAAGGCCGCGTACGAGGCCGAGGGCCGTACCTCGATCGTCCGCTTCCGGATGCCCGACGAACCGATCACCTTCACCGACCTGGTGCGCGGCGAGCTGACCTTCACCCCGGAGAACGTCCCGGACTACGGCATCGTCCGCGCCAACGGTGCGCCGCTCTACACCCTCGTCAACCCCATCGACGACGCCCTGATGCGGATCACCCACGTCCTGCGCGGCGAGGACCTGCTCTCCTCCACCCCCCGCCAGATCGCCCTCTACAAGGCCCTGATCGAACTGGGTGTGGCCAAGGAGATCCCGGCCTTCGGCCACCTCCCCTACGTCATGGGCGAGGGCAACAAGAAGCTCTCCAAGCGCGACCCGCAGGCGTCCCTCAACCTCTACCGCGACCGCGGCTTCCTGCCCGAGGGCCTGCTCAACTACCTGGCGCTGCTCGGCTGGTCGTTCTCCGCGGACCAGGACATCTTCTCCGTCAGCGAGCTGATCGAGAAGTTCGACATCGCGGACGTCAACGCCAACCCGGCCCGCTTCGACCTGAAGAAGGCCGAGGCGATCAACGCCGACCACATCAGGCAGCTGGACGTGAAGGACTTCATCGCGGCCTGCGAGCCCTGGCTGAAGCCCCCGCACGCCAACTGGGCCCCCGAGGACTTCGACCAGGCCGCCTGGGAGGCGATCGCCCCGCACGCCCAGACCCGCCTCACCGTCCTCTCCGACATCACCGCCAACGTCGACTTCCTGTTCCTCAAGGAGCCGGTCGAGGACGAGGCGTCCTGGACGAAGGCGATGAAGGGCGACCCGGCCGCCCTGCTCACCACGGCCCGCGCCAAGCTCGCCGACGCCGACTGGACCAGCCCCGAGTCCCTCAAGGAGGCCGTCCTGGCCGCCGGCGAGGAGCACGGCCTCAAGCTCGGCAAGGCCCAGGCCCCCGTCCGGGTGGCCGTCACCGGCCGCACGGTCGGCCTCCCGCTCTTCGAGTCCCTCGAAGTCCTCGGCAAGGAGCGCACCCTCCAGCGCATCGACGCGGCACTGGCCAAGCTGGCCGGCTGACGTCGCCGTACGCCCCTGGGCCCGGAAGCCGCACGGCTTCCGGGCCCAGGGGTGTATCCGGGGGCTCCGCTAGATTGCCCGTATGCCCGTTCGCGCCGTCCTGTGGGACATCGACGACACCCTCTTCGACTACAGCGGGTCGGACCGTGCCGGAGTGCTGCGGCATCTCCGGGCCGAGGGGCTGGTGGCCGCGTACGGCGGCGAGGAGGTGGCGCTGGCCCGCTGGCGCAGCGCCATGGAGAGCGAGTTCGCCCGGTTCCTCGCCGGTGAGGTCGGGTTTCTCGATCATCGCAGGGGCCGCGCCCGGACGTTCTTGGGAGTGGCGCTCTCCGACGCCGAGGCGGACGCCTGGTTCGCCCGGTACGTCGCCCACTACGAGGCGTGCTGGACCCTCTTCCCGGACTCCGGGCCCGCGCTGGAGGCCCTTGCGCCACTGGTGCGGCAGGCCGTGCTGTCCAACTCCTCGACCGCCAACCAGGAGCGCAAGCTGACCACCCTGGGGATCCGCGCCCGCTTCGAGACGATCGTCTGCGCCGATGAGCTGGGTTACGCCAAACCGGCCCGCGAGGCGTTCCACGGCGCCTGCGAGGCGCTGGGCCTGCCGCCCGCCGAGGTCGCCTACGTCGGCGACCGTCTCGACATCGACGCGCTCGGCGCGCGGGACGCAGGGCTGACCGCCATATGGCTGGACCGTACGGACACCGGGGAGGACCTGCCGCCAGGCGTGCGGCGGATCGCCGGGCTGGCGGAGCTCCCCGAGCTGTTGCGCGGAGTTATCGGTTTTGGAGCCCCGTCCACGATCAGGTAATGTTCTTCCTGCGCCGCCCGAGAGGGCCGAGAGGTCCGGCCGGGAAGCGTAAGTCAAACAAGACCCCCAGCACAGGGGGTTGCGCTTTGATGGCCTATGGTGTAATTGGCAGCACGACTGATTCTGGTTCAGTTAGTCTAGGTTCGAGTCCTGGTAGGCCAGCTCGCAGAGCTTATCTGCAACGCCCCCGTTGTGTAGCGGCCTAGCACGCCGCCCTCTCAAGGCGGTAGCGCCGGTTCGAATCCGGTCGGGGGTACAGATCCTTCCCAGGGAGACAGTCGGGTCGCACCCACTGTCACTCATGCAGGATCGCTAGGGCCCCCGTTGTGTAGCGGCCTAGCACGCCGCCCTCTCAAGGCGGTAGCGCCGGTTCGAATCCGGTCGGGGGTACTGGTCTAAACCACCATGGGCTATGGTGTAATTGGCAGCACGAGTGATTCTGGTTCATTTAGTCTAGGTTCGAGTCCTGGTAGCCCAGCGCAGCGTGNCCACCATGGGCTATGGTGTAATTGGCAGCACGAGTGATTCTGGTTCATTTAGTCTAGGTTCGAGTCCTGGTAGCCCAGCGCAGCGTGTCCTTGTGACAGGCTCAACTGCAAGAAAACTTGCCCCCGTTGTGTAGCGGCCTAGCACGCCGCCCTCTCAAGGCGGTAGCGCCGGTTCGAATCCGGTCGGGGGTACAAGAAGAGAAGGCCCCCCGCATCATGCGGGGGGCTTTTTCGTGTCAACGGCCGGTTCCGAAGCGCCTGTTGGACTCCTCGGCCTCCGCCAGCCGGCGCAGGCTCAGCAGCACCGGCTCGTAGAGCACCGTCAGGGCCACCGCCGCCTCCACCTGCTCCGCCGGTGTCCCGAACTCCTCGACCAGATCCAGGTCGACCACCGCGAGCTGCTCCGCCCGGTGGGCGTAGGGCAGCAGATGCGCGGTGTCGCAGGCGTAGCCGAGGCGGTGCAGCGCGGCGATGGCGGCGACGAGCATCCGGAAGGCGGGGAAGCCGTCCGCGATCTCAAGGTTGAAGCGCCAGTCGAGCATGCGCAGCAGCTCGGTGGCGGTGCGCCGGCCGACCGCCGTCGAGGGGTCGCTCTCGTCGGGCTCCGGGCCGTGGGGGAGCGCCTCGATGGCCGTGCCCAGGCGTGAGAGCTGGTCGCGGGCGTCGTCCTCGACCGCGGCCAGCACTTCCCGGGCGGTGCTCACCGGTATCCGGCCGACCTGGATCAGGGCCCGCACGAGCCGCAGGCGGCGCAGATGCTCCGCGTCGTACTCGGACTGGGTGGCGGTGATCCGGCGGCCCGGAGGCAGCAGCCGTTCGCGCAGGTAGTACTTGATCGTGGCGGTGGACACCCCGCTGCGCTCGCTCAGCTCCGCCAGTCGCATACCCCTTGCACCTTCCCTTGGAGAGTGTCACTATCTAATCATGGATAGTGACGCTATCCAATGTGTCGAAGGGGGCTGTCATGGGTGGCAAGCCGGTGCAGGGTCGGATGACGACGGACGGCGACGGGGAGGTGGTGTTCTTCCTCGTCGGGATGCGGATCAACAGCTGGTGGGCGGTGCGCAGTTGGCTGCCGGTTTTCCTCGCGATGCCGCGCATGATCAAGGAGCTGGCCCGGGACCGGGACGGCGGGATGCTGGGCCATCGCCTGCTCCCGGGGCTCCCGCGGCATTTCGCCGTCATCCAGTACTGGGAGTCGAAGGAGAAGCTGCAGGCCTACGCGATGGACCAGAGCGGCGAGCACCGGCCGGCGTGGGCGGCGTTCAACCGGCGGGCGCGCGAGGGGAAGGACAAGGTCGGCTTCTGGCACGAGACCTTCGTCGTCCCGGCGGGCGCGCACAAGAGCATCTACATCAATATGCCGTCGTTCGGGCTGGGGGAGGCCCTGGGCGCGGTGCCGGTCGGCCGTCGCGGGGAGCGGGCCGCGGACCAGCTGGCGGTCTGAGCGTCGGCCCCGGCCCCGTCCCGCGATCCGTACGGACCGCGGGGCAGGGTCGGGGCCGGGCGCTGTGATCAGCCGGTGCGGCGCAGGCCCTCGGAGAGGCGGGCCGCCGCGTCGATGACCGCCTGGGCGTGCATCCGGCCCGGGTGGCGGGTCAGCCGCTCGATCGGTCCGGAGACCGAGACGGCCGCCACCACGCGGTTGGAGGGGCCGCGTACGGGGGCGGAGACGGACGCCACGCCCGGCTCGCGCTCACCGATCGACTGGGCCCAGCCGCGGCGCCGTACGCCGGACAGCGCGGTGGCCGTGAAGCGCGCGCCCTGCAGACCGCGGTGCAGCCGCTCGGGCTCTTCCCAGGCCATCAGGATCTGGGCGGCCGAGCCGGCCTTCATGGGGAGCGTGGAGCCGACCGGGACGGTGTCCCGCAGTCCGGACAGCCGCTCGGCCGCCGCCACGCAGATCCGCATATCGCCCTGCCGGCGATAGAGCTGGGCGCTCTCGCCCGTCACATCGCGTAGGTGGGTGAGTACCGGCCCCGCCGTGGCCAGCAGGCGGTCCTCGCCGGCCGCCGCGGCCAGCTCGGAGAGCCGCGGGCCGAGGATGAACCGGCCCTGCATGTCCCTCGCCACCATCCGGTGGTGTTCCAGAGCCACGGCCAGCCGGTGAGCCGTGGGTCGTGCAAGCCCTGTCGCCGCGACCAGCCCGGCGAGGGTGGCCGGACCGGACTCCAGGGCACTCAAAACCAGAGCTGCCTTGTCGAGAACGCCGACGCCGCTAGAGTTGTCCATGCAACGATACTCGCGTCTCACACTGTGAAACGCAAGTTCAATTTTCCAGGGAAGTCGTCAGTCTGTAGGTGTGGCCCTCGACCAGGGCCCGGCGTACGGCTCGGCAGGGGGATTTCTGCGGGCACCGCGCATGGACGAGCAAGGCCGGCAAAGCGGCCGGTCGGAGGGAAAGCGATGGGACGGACACTCGCGGAGAAGGTCTGGGACGACCATGTCGTCCGGCGCGCGGAAGGCGAGCCCGACCTTCTCTTCATCGATCTCCACCTGCTGCACGAGGTCACCAGCCCGCAGGCGTTCGACGGCCTCCGCAAGGCCGGCCGCCAGGTGCGCCGTACGGACCTGACCATCGCCACCGAGGATCACAACACCCCGACCCTCGACATCGACAAGCCGATCGCCGATCCGGTCTCGCGCACCCAGCTGGAGACGCTGCGCAAGAACTGTGCGGAGTTCGGCGTCCGGCTGCACCCGCTGGGCGATGTCGAGCAGGGCGTTGTCCACGTCGTGGGACCGCAGTTGGGACTGACCCAGCCCGGCACCACCGTGGTCTGCGGTGACAGCCACACCTCCACCCACGGAGCCTTCGGCGCGCTGGCGTTCGGTATCGGCACCAGCCAGGTCGAGCACGTCCTGGCCACCCAGACGCTGCCGCTGGCCCCCTTCAAGACCATGGCGATCACCGTCGACGGCGAGCTGCCCGACGGCGTGACGGCCAAGGACCTGATCCTGGCGATCATCGCCAAGATCGGCACCGGCGGCGGCCAGGGCTACGTCCTGGAATACCGCGGCTCGGCCATCGAGAAACTGTCGATGGAAGCCCGGATGACCATCTGCAACATGTCCATCGAGGCGGGCGCGCGGGCCGGCATGATCGCCCCCGACAAGACCACGTTCGACTATCTGCAGGGCCGCGATCACGCCCCCGAGGGCGAGGACTGGGACGCCGCGGTCGCGTACTGGAAGACGCTGCGCACCGACGACGACGCGGTCTTCGACGCCGAGGTGCACATCGACGCCACCTCCCTGGCGCCGTTCGTCACCTGGGGCACCAACCCCGGCCAGGGCGCACCGCTTTCGGCGAACGTCCCCGACCCGGCTTCGTACGAGGACGCCTCGGAGCGCATGGCCGCGGAAAGGGCCCTGGAGTACATGGGGTTGACGGCGGGTCAGCCGCTGCGCGAGATCAACGTGGACACCGTCTTCGTAGGTTCGTGCACCAACGGCCGTATCGAGGACCTGCGCTCCGCCGCCTCGATCCTGGAGGGCCGCAAGGTCGCCGACGGCGTACGGATGCTGGTCGTTCCCGGCTCGGTCCGGGTCTCCCTGGAGGCCGTCGCCGAGGGTCTGGACAAGGTCTTCACCGCGGCGGGCGCCGAATGGCGGCATGCGGGCTGCTCGATGTGTCTGGGTATGAACCCCGACCAGCTGGCGCCCGGTGAGCGCTCCGCGTCCACCTCCAACCGCAACTTCGAGGGCCGGCAGGGCAAGGGCGGTCGTACGCACCTGGTCTCGCCACAGGTCGCCGCCGCAACGGCGGTTCTCGGCCATCTGGCCTCACCGGCCGACCTCTCCGATGCCGACGTCGCCACGCCCGCGGGAGTCTGAACCATGGAAGCTTTCACCACACACACCGGCCGGGCCGTCCCGCTGCGCCGCAGCAATGTCGACACCGACCAGATCATCCCGGCCCACTGGCTGAAGAAGGTCACCCGCGACGGCTTCGAGGACGGGCTGTTCGAGGCCTGGCGCAAGGACCCGCAGTTCGTCCTCAACCAGGAGCGGTACAAGGGCGCCACGGTGCTGGTCGCCGGCCCCGACTTCGGCACCGGCTCCTCGCGTGAGCACGCCGTCTGGGCGCTGCAGAACTACGGCTTCAAGGCCGTCATCTCCTCGCGTTTCGCGGACATCTTCCGTGGCAACTCCCTCAAGAACGGGCTGCTGACGGTGGTCCTGCCGCAGGAGACCGTCGACCGGCTCCAGCAGCTGGTGGAGGCGGACCCGGCCGCCGAGGTGACCGTCGACCTGGTCGACCGGCAGGTGCGTGCGGGAGGAATCACCGCGGACTTCGAGCTGGACGAGAACGCTCGTTGGCGGCTGCTGGAGGGACTGGACGACATCAGCCTCACCCTTCGGGAGGAGTCGTCCATCGTGGAGTACGAGGCGAACCGCCCGTCGTTCAAGCCGCGTACCATCGAGGTCTGACCTCGGGTTTTGGCTCAAAGAGTTATTGCGTACGATGCGCCCCCTGTGCAGTTGGCAGGGGGCGCATCTGCTTGTGGAGGCGGCTGTTGAGGGCCCGTGAAGCGACAACTCGCCGCAGATGGCACAATTAGCGCATGGAACGCGACGACCAACTCAAGCTCTACGGTCTCGTCGCCGACCGGCTCAAGGTCGCACACGCAAGAGTGCGGACACTGCAAGTCCCGGAGGGCGTACGGATGGCGCTGACCCGGAAGCTGCTCGTCATCACGGCCGCGGCTAAACACGATCTTGCGGACGCGGCAAGGCGTCTGGAGTGGTTCATGGAAGACCTCGACGAAGGTCGTTATCCCGAAGATGTGCACGCCGACGGAAGTCCGTGAAGGTCGAGTTCGTTGCGGCACAAGGGTGATTAGCCCGTTTCGTGTTTGATTTGCGGTATATATCTGCCTAACGTGCGAAAAAGCTTGGAAACTTTCGTTCCAGCAATGTCTCCGAAGGGGAAGACGTGAACAAGGCGCAGCTCGTAGAAGCCATTGCCGACAAGCTCGGCGGCCGCCAGAACGCCGCAGAGGCGGTCGACGCCGTACTGGATGCAATCGTCCGTGCAACTGTCTCCGGCGACCGTGTTTCGGTCACCGGATTCGGCTCGTTCGAGAAGGTTGACCGCCCCGCCCGCTACGCCCGCAACCCGCAGACGGGTGAGCGCGTACGGGTCAAGAAGACCTCGGTTCCGCGTTTCCGCGCCGGTCAGGGTTTCAAGGACCTGGTGAGCGGCTCGAAGAAGCTCCCCAAGGGCGGCGAGGTTGCCGTCAAGAAGGCTCCCAAGGGCAGCCTCACCGGTGGTGTTGCCATCAAGAAGGCCGCCGCCAAGAAGGCCACCGCCAAGAAGGCCGCCGCGAAGAAGGCGGCACCGGCGAAGAAGGCCGCGGTGAAGAAGACCGCAGCGGCGAAGAAGGTCACCGCCAAGAAGACCGCCGTGAAGAAGGCGGCCACGGCCAAGAAGGTCACCGCCAAGAAGGCCGCCGCGAAGAAGGCGGCACCGGCGAAGGCGACGGCGAAGAAGACCGCCCCCGCCAAGAAGGCGACGGCGAAGAAGGCCCCCGCAAAGAAGGCCACCGCCCGCAAGACCACCGCGAAGAAGACCACCGCCCGCAAGCGGTGAACCAAGCAGCGGCGACGCCATGCGTCGGGCCGGTCTCCCTCCGGGGAGCCCGGCCCGCGGTGCGTTCCGGCCCCGGCCGCCGTCTAGGCTCTCTCCCATGCAGGCCACCGCGTATACGTACGACTCCGAGACCCGCTCCGGCAGTGTGCTGCTGGACGACGGCACCCCGCTGCCCTTCGACGCGGCGGCCTTCGACGCCGGCGGTCTGCTGCTGCTGCGGCCCGGTCAGCGGGTCCGTATCGAGGTCATCGGTGACGGTGCCGAGCGGCGTATCGCCCTGATCACGCTCCAGACGCTCTGACCTGCGGCGGCAGCTGCCGCTCCGGCCCGTCCTGAGCCGTTGCGCCCGTTGCCGCCCCGCCCGCGAGATGCGGCGTCTGGAGCGCCGTGTGCGGGCCCACGCCCAGTGCCAGCGCGGCCAGCAGATCCTCGCCGGTGTCCACGTCCCGGCGCACCGAGGGCGCATCCGGTGCGGTGATCTCCTGCGCTCCGGATGCCAGGTGACGGGCCCGTGAGGCACCTCCGAATGCCGGTTCCAATTCCACTCCGGAAGTCGCGGTCAGAAGTGTTGTCCCGATATCCGCCGCATCCGCGAGAAATGCACGAGGAAATAGCGAAGCGGAATGGAGCACCAGTTCCAGCTCGGCCGGGCGCAGTGCGGGAAGGTCGGCGTTCAGCGCGGCGACGGCCGCACCCGGGCGGCGCGCCCGGATCGCGGCCGCGCCATGGGCCAGCGCCGCGTTGAGCCCGCGGGCCGGTGTGTCGGGCAGGATGCGCGCCCCCAGGGCCGCCAGACGCTCCCCGGCCAGTTGATCGTCCGTGACAACCGCCACATCCCGTACGTCCGCGCAGGCCAGCGCCGCTGTCACGGTGTCCAGGGCGAAGGCGAGGGCCAACTTGGGCCGAAACTCCTCACCGGCGGCCCGGGAGAGCCTGCTCTTGGCCCGCACCAGCGGTTTCAGCGGCACCACCAGGCTCCAGCCCACATCCGCTCCGTCTCTTCGCATCCGCGCCATTCTCACCTGCTGCCGCCGCTCTCCCGGAGCGCCGGGGTTACGGTGTTCTCGACATAGCGGGTACCTGGGGCGACACTTGTGCGGCTGCCGGCTCGCAGCAGCTTCACAGGTCCCCACAAGGAGGGTGTCCCAGTGTCCCGCCGCAGAATCGGCTTCTGGTACCGCTTGGCCGCGGTCATCTGCAAACCGCCGCTCTTGGTTCTGTTCAAGCGGGACTGGCAGGGAATGGAGCACATTCCGGCCGACGGCGGATTTATCACCGCGGTCAACCACAACTCGTATCTTGATCCGCTCTCCTATGCGCACTATCAGTACAACACCGGGCGGGTCCCCCGATTCCTCGCCAAGGCCGGACTCTTCAAGAGCGGCTTTGTCGGCCTGATGATGCGCGGTACCGGACAGATCCCCGTCTACCGGGAAACCACCGACGCCGCCACCGCCTTCCGCGCCGCCGTCAGCGCCATCCACAAGGGCGAATGCGTCGCCTTCTACCCCGAGGGCACCCTCACCCGTGACCCCGATCTGTGGCCCATGCAGGGCAAGACCGGTGCCGCGCGGGTCGCATTGCTGACGAAGGCGCCGGTCATCCCGGTCGCGCAGTGGGGCGCCAACGACGCGATGCCGCCGTACGCCAAGGAGAAGAAGCTCCGCCTCCTCCCGCGCAAGACGCTGCGGGTGAAGGCGGGACCGCCGGTCGACCTGAGCGCGTACTACGACCAGGAGCCGACCGCCGAGGTGCTGCGCGCCGTGACCGACGCCATCATGACCGCGATCACCGAGCAGCTGGCCCAGCTCCGCGGTGAGCCCGCGCCGGCCGAACCGTACGACTGGCGCAAGGCGGTCGCCCGGGAGCGCCGCGCCGCCCGCGAGGCCGCCAAGGCCACCCAGGGCGCCGCAGCGGCCGAAACCCCCGCCGAGCAGGCCGTCGCCGCCGAACCGGCCGTCGCCCCGCAGCAGGCCCGAAGCACCCAGCAGGCACAGGAGGATGAAGGCAAGTGACGCGCTGCGCCGTCTACGGCACGGGGTCCTGGGGCACCACCTTCGCGATGGTGCTCGCCGACGCGGGATGCGAGGTGACCCTGTGGGGGCGCCGCGCGGCCCTTGTCGACGCCATCAACAACGGCCGTACGAACCCCGACTATCTGCCGGGGGTCGAGCTCCCCGCGTCCGTACGGGCCACCACCGACCCCGCGGAAGCGGCCCGGGGCGCGGAGTTCACCGTCCTGGCCGTCCCCTCCCAGACGCTGCGCGGCAATCTCGCCGAATGGGCGCCCCTGCTGCCCGCCGACACGATCCTGGTCTCCCTGATGAAGGGCGTCGAACTGGGCACGGCCAAGCGCATGAGCGAGGTCATCGAAGAGGTCGCCAAGGCGCCGGCGGAGCGGGTCGCGGTGCTGACCGGCCCCAACCTCGCCAAGGAGGTCGCCGCGAGGCAGCCCGCCGCCGCGGTCGTGGCCTGCGCCGACGAGTCGGTCGCCCGGCGGCTGCAGGCCGCCTGCCACACCTCGTACTTCCGGCCGTACACCAACACCGACGTGGTGGGCTGCGAACTGGGCGGCGCGGTCAAGAACGTCATCGCGCTCGCCGTCGGCATCGCCACCGGCATGGGCCTGGGCGACAACGCCAAGGCGTCCCTGATCACCCGCGGCCTCGCTGAGACCACCCGGCTCGGCCTCGCCATGGGCGCCGACGCACACACCTTCGCGGGCCTCGCCGGCATGGGTGACCTCGTCGCCACCTGCTCCTCACCGCTGTCCCGCAACAACACCTTCGGCACCAACCTCGGCCGCGGGATGACGCTGGAGGAGACCATCGCGGTCACCAAGCAGACCGCCGAGGGCGTCAAGTCCTGCGAATCCGTGCTGGATCTGGCCCGCAGGCACGGCGTCGACATGCCGCTCACCGAGACGGTCGTGGGCATCGTCCACGAGGGCAAGCCGCCGATGGTGGCCCTCAAGGAGCTGATGTCGCGCAGCGCCAAGTCCGAGCGGCACTGACCGCCGATTTCCCCCCCGTCCGTCCCCCGCCCCGCCGCCGCGCCACCGGTGCCGCGGCGACGCGATGCCACCAACGGCCGCCGCGGCACTGACTCCGCGACTACCAGCAGGTACCCTCAAGCCGATATGAGCAGCGAGACCTCCTCCCACAAGCCCCGCGTCGCCGTCGTGTTCGGCGGCCGCAGCTCCGAGCACGCCATCTCCGTACTCACCGCCGGAGCCGTGCTGCGCGCCATCGACCGCGAGAAGTACGACGTGCTGCCCATCGGCATCACCACCGACGGCCGCTGGGCGCTGACCGCCGACGACCCCGAGCGGATGGCCATCGCGGACCGGCAGCTGCCCAGCGTGGCCGCGCTCGCCGAGTCCACCGAGGGCGGCGTGGTGCTCCCCGTCGACCCGACCAACCGCGAGGTCGTCTACACCGAGCCCGGTTCGGTGCCCAAGGCGCTCGGCGAGGTCGATGTCGTCTTCCCCGTCCTGCACGGCCCCTACGGCGAGGACGGCACCCTGCAGGGCCTGCTGGAGCTGTCCGGTGTGCCCTACGTCGGCTCGGGCGTGCTTGCCTCCGCCGTCGGCCAGGACAAGGACTACATGAAGCGGGTGTTCACCTCCTTCGGGCTGCCGGTCGGCCCGTACGAGGTCATCCGGCCGCGGGAGTGGGAAAAGGACCCGGCCGCCGCTCGTAAGAAGATCGTGGACTTCGCCGGGGAGCACGGCTGGCCGCTCTTCGTGAAGCCCGCCCGGGCCGGCTCGTCCATGGGCATCACCAAGGTCAACGACCTCGGCGGCCTGGACGAGGCGATCGAGGAGGCCCGGGCGCACGACCCCAAGATCCTTGTGGAGTCGCTGCTGAGCGGCCGCGAGATCGAGTGCGGGGTGCTGGAGTTCGAGGACGGCCCGCGGGCCAGCGTGCCGGCCGAGATCCCGCCGGTCACCGCGCACGACTTCTACGACTTCGAGGCCAAGTACATCGACTCGGCCGACGGGATCGTGCCGGCGCCGCTGACCGCCGAGCAGACCGCCACGGTCCAGGAGCTGGCTGTCGCGGCCTTCGAGGCGGCGTCCTGCGAGGGCCTGGTGCGCGCGGACTTCTTCCTGCAGGACAACGGCGAGTTCGTGATCAACGAGATCAACACGCTCCCCGGATTCACGCCCATCTCGATGTACCCGCGGATGTGGCAGGAGAGCGGAGTGAGCTACCCGGAGCTGATCGACCGGCTCCTCCAGGCGGCGCTGAACCGCTCCACGGGCCTGCGCTGAGCCTCCCGCCGGCCCCTACACCCCTTGGGGAACGGTCTTCTTCACGGCGCCCGCGAGGTCGATGAGCACATCGACCTCGGGGGCGTACTTCCCGGGCACGGTCACCTCGACATAGACCTTGCGCAGCACGGTCGTGAAGCGGTAGCCGTCGTCCTGCTTCTCGAAGAGCCATCTGACGCCGTTGACTTCCGCCGCGTCGGGGTTGGGGTTGTAATGTTCACTCCCGTACATCAGGACGCCGGGCTTCGGCACCCCGCAGCGCAGTTTCACGGCAGGATCGCCCCATATGGCAGTGAAGTCGGAGACGGGCTCGGCGGTACGCCGCTCCAGCCCGTTCACGGTCCGCGGCAATTCCTTGTGGAGCGCCCGGCAGTGCCTTGCGGCCTCGCCCTTGGGGGAGGGGACGGCCACGTCTTCGGAAGAGGAACAGCTCACCGCGGCGAACAGCACGGCGACCAAGGGCAGGGCCAGGTACCGGCGTCGCGCACTGATCACCCGGCCGAGCATACGGGGAGCTAGAGATGAACGACCGGGCAGGTAAGGGTGCGGGTGATGCCCTCCACTTGCTGGACCTTCGCGACCACCATGCGGCCCAGCTCGTCGACGGTGTCGGCCTGCGCGCGCACGATGACGTCATAGGGGCCCGTCACGTCCTCGGCCTGCAGCACACCTTGGATCGTCGAAATCACTTCGGCTACCGCCGAGGCCTTGCCGACCTCGGTCTGGATCAGGATGTAGGCCTGTACCACGGAACCTCCAGGGCGGCTACGAGGATCATGTGGGAAGAAGGGACGCCACGGTACCGCGTCACCGTGCGGAGCGGGGAGACCCGCGCGGTGAACACGGCAAGTGCGGCACAGTCGTCAGCCACGTACGGACCGTCCGTACACATGGGAAGGGCAACAGCATGAAGGGCACCGTGGGCGAGCTGGGGGAGTTCGGGCTGATCAGGGAGCTCACCTCCCGGATCACCTCCACCCCGGCGGTACGCATCGGGCCGGGGGACGACGCCGCGGTGGTCACCGCGCCGGACCGGAGGGTGGTCGCCAGCACCGACATCCTCCTGGAGGGACGGCACTTCCGCCGCGACTGGTCCACGGCCTATGACGTCGGCCGCAAGGCCGCCGCACAGAACCTCGCCGACATCGCGGCGATGGGCGCGGTGCCCACCGCGATCCTGCTCGGCCTGGTCGTTCCCGCCGAACTCCCCGCCACCTGGCCGACCGAGCTGATGGACGGGCTGCGTGACGAGTGCCAGGTGGCCGGTGCCGCGGTCGTCGGCGGCGACGTCGTACGGGGCGACACCATCACCGTCGCGATCACCGCGCTCGGCGATCTGCGTAACCAGGAGCCGGTCACCCGGGCCGGTGCCCAGCCCGGCGATGTCGTCGCGGTGACCGGCTGGCTCGGCTGGTCCGCCGCCGGGCACGCCGTGCTCTCCCGCGGCTTCCGCTCGCCGCGCGCCTTCGTGGAGGCCCACCGCCGCCCCGAGCCGCCGTACCACGCGGGCCCGGCGGCCGCCGGACTCGGCGCCACCGCCATGACGGACGTCAGCGACGGACTCGTCGCCGACCTCGGGCACATCGCCGAGGCCAGCAAGGTCCGGATCGATCTGCGGTCCGCCGCGATCGACATCCCCTCGCAGATGTCCGACATCGGCACCGCGGTCGGCGTGGACCCGATGCAGTGGGTGCTCAACGGCGGCGAGGACCATGCGATCGTGGCCACCTTCCCGCCGGATGTGAAGCTGCCCGCCCGCTGGAAGGTCATCGGTGAGGTGCTCCATCCGTCCGCGCTGCCGCAGGTGACGGTGGACGGCGCCCCCTGGGCGAATGCCGGCTGGGACCACTTCGGGGACAACGGCGACGCCGAGTAGATTCGGCCGTATGCACATACCTCCACGCGTTCTGACCGTCGCCGGGTCCGACTCCGGCGGCGGCGCGGGTATTCAGGCCGACCTGAAGACGATGCTCGCGCTCGGCACCCACGGCATGAGCGTGCTCACCGCCGTCACCGCCCAGAACTCCCTGGGTGTGCAGGGCGCGTGGGAACTGCCCGCCGAGGCCGTACGCGCCCAGTTCCGCAGCGTCGTCGACGACATCGGCGTCCAGGCCGTGAAGACCGGGATGCTCTCCTCGGCAGTGCTCGTCGAGACCGTCGCGGAGCTGCTCGCCGATCTGCGGGTCCCGGTCGTCATCGACCCCGTGGGGGTCTCCAAGCACGGCGATGCGCTGCTCGCCGCCAGTGCCCTGGACGCGGTCCGCACCAAGCTCCTGCCGACGGCCACGGTCGCCACCCCCAACCTGGACGAGGTCGCCCAGCTGACCGGCGTACGCGTCGAGGAGGAGGCCGATATGCGACGGGCGGCCGCCGCGATCCTGGACTTCGGGCCCCGCTGGGCGCTGATCAAGGGCGGCCATCTGACGGCCGGGCACGGGGATGGTGAGCAGGCCGTCGATCTGCTCACCGACGGCACCGAGGAACACTGGCTGCGCGCCCCCCGCCACGACAACCGGCACACCCACGGCACCGGCTGCACCCTCGCCAGCGCGATCGCCGCGCAGCTCGCCAAGGGGGACACCGTTCCGCAGGCCGCCACGGCGGCGAAGGACTATGTCACCGGCGCGATCGCGGCCGGCTTCCGGCTGGGCGGGGGCATCGGCCCCGTGGACCACGGCTGGCGCTTGCGCGGCGAGCACTGACCGCGTTCCGAGCGGTGACAGGCCGGGTATGGCATCGGCATCGGCAGCGCCCGGCCGGAGTTCTCAGGTCCGGAGTTCTCAGGCCGGTTTTCTCAGGAAAGGCAAAAGCCGGCCCACCTGAGAGGTGGACCGGCTTCACAAGCAACCGGTTGGGGCTGCGCTACGGCTAAGTCGTCAGCGCGAGACCTTGCCGGCCTTGATGCACGAGGTGCAGGCGTTCAGCTTCTTCGGCGTGCGCCCGATCACTGCACGCACCGTCTGGATGTTGGGGTTCCAACGACGGTTGGTACGGCGATGCGAGTGCGAGACACTCTTGCCGAAGCCCGGCCCCTTGCCGCAGACGTCGCAGTTGGCAGCCACGGGTCACTCCAAAGACTTCAGATGCACTTACGGTGAATCCTGACGAGCCGAGTGCATTACCCGACCGGCACCGTCAGGAGAGGAATGGCCCGATCTTCATCGGGCAACCGGAGCAGCATACAACGACCGCTCCCGTAGAACGAAACTACCACGCAGCCCCGGGCCCCCGCTCCGGCCTCCCCGCCGCAGCGCGGCTACTGTGCGGTGCATCCCGCGACCCAGGAGGACGACGTGCCGTACCCGCTCGACGCCACCGCGGTCCGCTCCTGGTGCGGACTGGCGATGGAGGCGCTCGGCCGGGAACGCGAGCGGATCGACGCGATCAACGTCTATCCCGTGGCCGACGGAGACACCGGCACCAACCTGTATCTGACGGTCGAATCGGCCGCCCGCGCGGTCGAGGCCGCCTTCGACGGGCACGCCTCGGCCGGCACCTCGCTCCGTCTTGCCGACGCCATCGGCGCCATGGCGCACGGCGCCCTCATAGGAGCCCGCGGCAACTCCGGCACCATCGTGGCGCAGTTGCTGCGCGGCATGACCGAGGTCCTGGCGGCGGCCGACGGAGCCGCCGACGGCGCCACGGCCGGCGCGGCCGACGCGCTGCGGCGGGCGCTGC
>NZ_QUAC01000048.1 GCF_003389455.1 Streptomyces inhibens
CACCCCCACCGGCCGGCCCGGCCCCCTCCGGCTCCCCCGCCAGCCGCAGATACACATCGGACCCCACCCCGGTCAGCACCTCCCCCACGATCTCGGCCCCCGCCGTCATCCCGCCCAGCTCCGCGACCTCCCCCGGAATACGGTCGAGCCCGAACAACTCCGTATGGTCCGCAAAAGCGAAGTCCACCGGTTCGAGCGTCTCCGGCCAGTCCGTCAACCCCCTTGCCCTGTCGTGCAGTTGAGCCAGCTCGGCGAGCCGCTCCGGCACCGGCGGCAGCGCCCCGCGAGCCGCCCGCTTCGCCGCCTTCCCGAACCGGTCGGGCACCGCCAGCGCGCTCCCCAGCAACGCCTCCGCCCGCCGCGCCGCCATCAGGGGCCCGCGCCCCAGCCACGCGTACGCCACCGCCCCCTGCTCCACCAGCCGCGCCGGCCCGCGCTCGGCGGCCGTGATCCCCACCTTGAGCAGACCGGGCCCGAAGTACGCGAGATAGACGCCGTACGGGCGCGGATCGTCGGCCATGGTGTCGGCGGCCACCGAACGCGAACGGTCCAGCTGGGCGCACCGCGCGCACTGATCCTTGGCACTCGCCCCGTCGAGCACCGCCTCATACGGACACACGATCCAGCGCCCGGCCCGCCGCACGCCCAGGCAGCGCCGCTCGCCCCGGGCGGCGAACGCCAGCACCTTGCCCGCGGGGAGCATGCTCACCCGCTCCTCGCCCCGCTCGGCGCAGTACCAACCGAGCCGCTGGCCGAACCGCCCCGCCGGCTCCGGCCGCGACCCCGACCCACCGCCTGACCAGCGCGGTCCCGTACATCGCCACACACCGCCAGCGTACGACCACCCACTGACAACGCGGCCCGCAAGCATCGCCGGGCCGCAGCGACACCGGTCCGGCCCACCCGGCAGCCCGCAAGCCTCCACCCCCGCCTCAGGCCACCACCCCGGCTCCCGCTCCCGGCCGCAGGCCACCACCCCGCTCCCCGCCCCTCGGCCTCAGGCCACCACCCCGCTCCCCGACCCTCGACCTCAGGCCACCACCCCGCCCTCTCCCCCCCCCACCTCAGGCCACCATCCCGTTCCCCGGCCCCCGGAACGTGCTCCGATAGGCCCGCGGCGACACCCCCAACGCCGACTGCAGATGCTGCCGCAGCGAGGCCGCCGTCCCGAAGCCCGCCTCCGCCGCGATCCGGTCCACCGTCAGCTCCGTCTCCTCCAGCAACTGCCGCGCCCGCTCTATCCGTTGCTGCGTCAGCCACTGCAGCGGCGAGATCCCGACCTCCTCCCGGAACCGCCGGGTGAAGGTCCGTACGCTCATCGACTCCCGCGCCGCCAGCTCCCGCAGGCTCAGCGGCCGGTCCAGATGTTCCAGCGCCCAGGCCCGCGCCGTACCCGTGGACGACACCTGCGGCTCCGGTATCGGCCGCCGGATGTACTGCGCCTGGCCGCCCTCCCGGTGCGGCGGCACGACCGTCCGCCGCGCCACGTCATTGGCCACCGCCGCCCCGTGATCACACCGGACCATGTGCAGACACAGATCGATCCCCGAGGCGACCCCGGCCGCCGTCAGCACATCCCCCTCGTCCGTGTACAGCACATCCGCATCCACCTCGACGGCCGGGAACAGCTCGCGGAACTGGTCCACCGACCGCCAGTGCGTGGTCGCCCGCCGCCCGTCCAGCAGCCCGGCCGCGGCCAGCACGAACGCCCCCGTACAGATCGACGCGATCCGCGTCCCGGGCCGGATCCGCCCCAGCGCCTCGTCCATCGCCCGCCCCAGCCGCCCCGCGCACCGCTCCTCCCCCACGTCGTAGTCCGTCCCGGACGCCGGTACGACCACGGTGTCGGCCGTCGCCAGCGCCTCCGGCCCGTGCGCGACATGCACCGTGAAGTCCGTGTCCGTACGCACCTCACCCGGCTCCAACGCGCAGGTCACCAGCTCATACAGCCGCTCCCCGGCCGCCGACCTGGCCTCCCCGAAGATCCGGTGCACGATCCCCACCTCGATCGGCAACATCCCGTCCCGCACCAGCACCACCACCCGATGCCGCCGCCCCCCAGGCCCCCCACTACCACTACGACTCTCCACAACACCCATGGCCCGATCCTTGCACAGTATGACCATCCGGCCACTGGTCCGGCCCCCACCCACCCTCCGACAGTGGACGTCATGAAGGTCCTCTGGCTGTTCGCCCACCCCGACCAGCGCTCCCTGAGCGGCGCCCTCAAGACCGAGGGCCTGCGCACCCTCGAAGCCCACGGCCACCAGTACCGCGTCTCCGACCTGTACGCCATGAAGTGGAACCCGGTGGTCGACGCCGACGACTACGGCCACGACCCGGCCGACCGCCTCCTCATCGGCAACGCATCAGAACGCGCCTACGCGGACGGCAACTTGAGCCCCGACATCCGCGCCGAACAACAGAAACTCGCCTGGGCCGACACCTTGATCATCCAGTTCCCCCTCTGGTGGTACGGAATGCCCGCGATCCTCAAGGGCTGGTTCGACCGCGTCTTCGTCAAGGGCTTCGCCTTCGGCATCACCGACCCCGCCACCGGCCGCCCGCGCCGCTACGGCGACGGCAAACTCACCGGCAAGCGCGCCATGGTCATCACCACCGCCGGCGCCCGCGCCGCCACCCTGGGGCCGCGCGGCGTCAACGGCGATCTCAACGACCTTCGCTTCCCCCTCCAGCACGGCACCCTCTGGTACACCGGGATCTCCGTCGTCCCGCCCCTCCTGATCCCCGGCGCGGACCGCACCACCCCCACCGCCTACGCCACCGCCGCCACCCGCCTACGGGCCCGCCTGCACACCCTCCCCACCACCGAGCCGCTCCCCTTCCGCCACCAGAACGCCGGCGACTACGACGACGACCTACTCCTCCACCCCCACCTGCCCGCACCCCACACGGGCCCCGCGGCCCACTACACAGCCCCGCCCCCACCGGTCCACGAGTAACCCACCCGCACACCTGCACGCGATCACGGACGCAAAAAAGCCGCAGACCCAGCGGAATTAATTCCACTGGGCCTGCGGCGTCAGTAGCGGGGACAGGATTTGAACCTGCGACCTCTGGGTTATGAGCCCAGCGAGCTACCGAGCTGCTCCACCCCGCGTCGGTTCCCCGAACACTACGCGACTCCCGCACCAACACCTAATCGTTTCTCCGACGGCCCACCACGGAGCCACGGCGCCGACGCCCCGGCAACCGCCCTCCACCGCACCCTCGACCGCGAGAGCCCCGACCGGAAACGCCGGCAGGTCGGGCCTGTCCGGGAGGCGATCCGTTACTTACTGCCGATTTAGGGCCTCTTTAAGCAGGATGAGCACCACTCAGCAACTGTCGTACGCCTTGTACGCCTTGAGGCATCTGATGAAGGATCAACATCAACAGTGCATCTACTCATCGTCCCGGCATCAGTCACGGTGCCCGCGTCGCCGAGCCATCAGGGCTGATCGCCGTGGCAACCTCTTCCTCGCCGCCCGCGCCGGTGACCGTACCCCCGAAGCCCACCTGGAGCCCTGAGCCGCACCACCGTCCGGCACCGTGGTTGCGACCGACCATCCGCATAAGGCTCGCGCTGCTCTACGGCGGCATGTTTCTGATGGCCGGCATCGTGCTGCTCACGATCATCTACATGCTGGCGGCCAACACCCTCAAGGAGGGCACCCCGGAGTTCAGAGTTTTCGGCAGTAACGTCAGGCTGGGCAATATCAGCTGCCCCGATCTGCCGTCGGTCGGCACCGTCGACGAGATCAATTCGGCGATCAGCAACTGCATCCGGAACCAGCGCGAACTGGCGCTGCACTCCTTCCTGAACCGCTCCCTGCTGACCCTGCTCGGCCTCACCATCGTCGCCTTCGCCTTCGGTTACGCGATGGCCGGCCGGGTGCTCTCCCCGCTGGGGCGCATCACGCGCACCGCGCAGCGGGTGGCGGGCTCCGATCTGCACCGTCGGATCGAGCTGGGCGGGCCCGACGACGAGCTCAAGGAGCTCGCCGACACCTTCGACGAGATGCTGGACCGCCTGGACCGCGCCTTCGAGTCGCAGTGTCGCTTCGTCGCCAACGCCTCGCATGAACTGCGTACCCCACTGGCGATCAACCGCACGCTGCTGGAGGTCCAGCTCGCCGACCCGGACGCGTCCCCCGAGCTCGCCCAGCTCGGCAAGACACTGCTGGCCACCAACGAGCGCAGTGAGCAGCTCGTGGAAGGCCTGCTGCTGCTCGCCCGCAGCGAGAACAAGGTCGTCGACAAGAAACCGGTCGATCTGTCCGAGGTCGCCTCGCAGGCCGTCGACCAGACCCGCGAGGAGGCCCACGCCAAGGGCGTGGAGCTGCGCGGGGCCGGCCAGCAGGTCTTCGTCCAGGGCAACGGCGTACTCCTGGAGCGCATCGCACTCAATCTCGTCCAGAACGCGGTGCGCTACAACATCCCCGAGGACGGCTGGGTCGAGGTCACCACCGAGCCGCAGCCCGGCTGCGCGGTCCTGGTGGTCACCAATACGGGACCGGTGGTCCCCGCCTACGAGGTGGAGAACCTCTTCGAGCCGTTCCGACGACTGCGCACCGAGCGCACCGGCAGCGACAAGGGCGTCGGCCTCGGCCTGTCCATCGTGCGCTCCGTGGTACGCGCACACGACGGCAACATCACCGCCCAGCCCCGCGAGAACGGCGGCCTGACGATGCGGGTCGTACTGCCGTCGCAGTAGGGCGGCTGGAGGGAGAGGGCACGGGGCAGGGGACAGGGGACACGGGGCAGGGGACACGGGGCAGGGCGACGGACGACGGACGACGGACGACGGACGACGGACGACGGACGACGGACGACGGACGACGGACGACGGGCGACGGACGACGGGCGACGGGCGACGGGCGACGGGACCAGTCGACTCCGGTACGCGAGCAGTCGGCACCGCACCCGGCGAGCGGACGGGCGGACGGGCGGACGGGCGGACGGACAGCCGCCGGGAAGCACTCACCCCGAAGTGACGCACATCACATCACCCGACTCCACATTGTTTGCCGATCCGGCCCTCCCCCAAGACCGAGAAGGGAGGAAGCCGCACCAACGAGCGCAAGGAGATCCGACCGTGCCCCGCACCAATGGTCCGCAGGCCGCCATTTCAAACAGCTCTGACGCCGGGCCTACGAAGCAGACGCGGCAAAAGCACTCCCAGTACGGCCTGCCCTGGACCGACACGTGTGCCGTATCGATCCGTTCCGACGGAAGTGTCACGGTGAACCGGAACGTCGACGCGACTCACCGTGTGGTCGTGGTGGCCTGCGGCACCCCCCGCAAAGTCATCATCGAGGACGACCGATCGGACTCGGCGGACCGATTCGGGTTCGGCCGTATCTCCGAAGCGGTCGCGTTCGATGCACTCATGGCACGCGACGCGGTTCTGGGACATGAGTGTTCCTGCCTCACGATCGACGGTTTCATCGGAGGGTCCCTCGTTCTGCCGCGAGGGCCTCAATGGAACCAAGCTGTCTCCACCGCGCTCCTCGGGGACTGGGTCGCCCCGCTTCAGGACAACGGCCGTATCGATGGCGCGGTGTTGGGCCGCATCAAGTCGGAAGCCGAGGCAGTGCACCGGCAGCTCGTGCCGCTGTGGCGACGACGCGTCCGCGGCTCCAGGGTGCTGCTCCTGGAGACCCCGCTCGGCGACAACCTGACCCTGCACGACCTGATCGCGGGCAAGCTACGGATGGACGACCTCGTCTTCGAGGCCGCCTTCGGTGACGCTCGGATCAACGCCGTACTTGCCGGACTCGACCCTGCCGAGCAGAGAGTGGCGATGGCCTGGGCCCACCCGGCTATCGCCACCTGGACAGAAGCCGCCCGATTCGCCGGCGCCGCAAGCCCGGAGGCCTTCGGCGAACGGGTACGCCGCAAGCTCAAGCGCCTCGGCGAGCAGCACACCACCCGTGCCGCAGCCGCCGCTGCCACAGCGAGCACCCGATGAGCCGTAACCGCCGCCCGTGCCCCGCCGCCAACCCCGGCCCGCGCGCCGTACTGGTCAAGGCGCCCAGCGCCCCAACCGCCACCGCCGTACTCGGCACCGGATCAGTCAGCACCGCCCTGCTCAGCGGCACGGTCCCGGCCGACTCACCCCTGACATGGCCCCTCGTCGTCCTCGCTCTCGGCTCCATGACCTACGACCTCGGCGTCCGCGCCCTCCACCACAAAGGCCACTGAGCTCCGCTGCGCTATCCGAGGCAAGAAGTGAAGTCGAAGCCGCCGGACAGGTCCGAACAGGCGCCTGATCCACTCCACTCCCACTCGCCGAGCCCGGGCGTTGCCATCAGCCGCCCCCGTCACCCACAAACACCAAAGGCCCCGTCGATTCCTCGACGGGGCCTCCGGCCTCCTGTGCGCTCGGCAGGATTCGAACCTGCAACCTTCTGATCCGTAGGCGGGTGCCGCAAGCCAGAAGCCCAGCGCCTGTCTGCGGCACAATGCCTAGCACCAGGCCAACCCTGTGCCGATGTATGCGTCAACGTACATACCCGTTGATGTCAGACGTTGATGTCAGTGGGGGGGGAGCACCCGCCCCCGGAGCCGCTGTCTCCTGACCCGCAGGCGCTTAACCCACTGGCGGTGAGGTGTCGGCAAACCGGCCCCTTTGATTGCTGGTGACGGGCATCATGGATGCGGTCATTACGAGGGTGGTGAGGTTTGGCTGGGCGGAGGCCGTCTCGGCAGGAGATCAATCGACGTCGTGGGCGGGCAGGGTTCGTGGGGCGGCGTGGTGAGCTGGCGGTGTTCCGGGAGACCTTCGCGCGGAATCCGGAGGATGTCGACTTCCCGTACCTGTTCCACGTGCACGGCAATGGGGGCGTGGGGAAGTCAACGCTTGTGCGGCAGTGGGAGACCACGGCTCGCGAGCAGGGCTCTGTGGTCACGGCATTTGTCGACGATGAAGTGGCTGATGCGCTGGAGGCGATGGAGACAATCAGTGCGCGGCTCGGGCGCCAGGGTCAGCCGCTGAAGAAGTTCGACAAGCAGATGGCGTTATACCGCCAACGCCGGCACCAGGCCGAGAGCGCAGCACCCACCCCACAGGGTGACCGGGGTGGCGCGCAGTCGGCACCAGCCTCGCCATCGAGCACTGTTGCAGCGCAGGTGGGTCTGGTTGGGCTAGGCATGCTGCCCGGTGTCGGAGCATTCGCCGGAGCGGTCGATCCGCAACAGGTAGCACTGGGCGCGGACCGGATGCGGGCGATGCTGAACATGCGGCTGCGCAGCCACGATGACGTGCAACTGGTGATGAGGCCGGTGGAGCGACTCACGCCGGTGTTCCTCGAGGATCTGGCAGATATCGCCACCAGTTGCGAACGGGTAGTGCTGTTCTTCGACGTGTACGAGCGGACTGGTCCGGTGCTGGACCGCTGGCTGCAGAGCGTCATATTCGGCGAGGATCACGAGGGACTGCCAGCCAACGTGCAGATCGTGCTGTCCGGCCAACTGCGCCTGGATACCCGAATCTGGGGTGACCGGCTGGACCAGGTCACCGAGGTGGCCCTAGATGTGTTTACCGAAGAAGAAGTCCGGACTCTGCTGGCCGGGCATGAGGTCGTCGACGAACAGAGCGTTGAGCTAGTCCTGCGCTTGTCAGGACGGCTCCCACTCCTGGTCGACATGCTCGCCCGCAGCGGCGCGAATCCCCGCGACAGTATCAGCGACCCCTCCGAGACTGCGGTCGAGAGATTCCTCAAATGGGAACCCGACCCTCAACGGCGCGAGGCGGCATTGGCCTGTGCTCTGCCCCTCCACCTGGACGAGGACATCTACCGCACGGTCGTCCCTGAAGCCACCGCAGACGACTACTCCTGGCTACGTGCCCTGGCCTTCGTCTCCTCCCAGGCTGGCCGCTGCCGCTACCACAACGTCGTCCGCAACACGATGCTCCGGCTACAGCGGACCCGCTCCCTTGCCCGATGGCAGCAACAGCACAAGCTCCTGGGCGATACCTTTGAGCGATGGCGCTTGTCCGCCGAAGCCTCCCTGGGCACCAGCACCGACACCCACTGGGACGATGCCGCCTGGCGCGATTACCGGCTTAACGAGACCTACCACCGCCTGTGCGCCGACCCCCGCATCGCTTTGCCCGACGCCCTCCTGCAAGCTGTCCACGCCACCGACCACGACATCGCCACCCTGCGCCGCTGGGCCCAGATCCTCACCCAGGCCGGGCACGACACAGAAACCAGCACCCTCACTTCCCAGGGCCAACGCCTCGAAAAAGCGGCAGAAGAGGAAAATGGCGGCATCGCCGTCCTGACCTGTCTCCTGACCGCACCCGAGCTCACCGCCACATCCCGTGCCCTAGCCCACACCGTCCGCGCCCGTGAACACAGGATAGCCGGCGCCTACCCGCATGCGCTGACTGACTATGCAAATGCCCAGAGGGTCGCACCGGTCATGCCACGTATCTATGCCGGACGCGCCGAGACCTATCGCCTCATGGGCCGCTACGACGAGGCCATCGCCGAATTCACCCGCGCCATCGAAATTGACCCATGCCTCGACTGGGCTATCGCAAGCCGCGCACAGACCTACCAGGCAATGGAACGCTACGACGAGGCCATCGCTGATTACACCCGAGCCATCGAAATAGATCCCCTATACGCCTGGGCCATCGCAAACCGCGGAGAAACTTATCGCCTAATGGGGCGCCACGACGAGGCCTTGGACGACTTCACACGCATCACCGCGGCCGACCCCCAATACGCCTGGGCCATCGCAAGTTGCGCACAGATCTACCAGGCCATGGGACGCAACGACAACGCCCTGGCCGAATTCGCCCGAGCCATCGAAATCGACCCACGCCTCGACCGGGCCATCGCAAGCCGCGGAGAAACTTATCGTCTCATGGGGCGCCATAATAAAGCCCTCGCAGATTTCGCCCGCGCCATCGAAATCAACCCATACCTAGCCCGGACCATCGCGTGCCGAGCACAGACCTACCGGGCCATGGAACGCTACGACGAGGCCATCGTTGATTACACTCGCGCTATCGAAATCGTCCCCCAAGAGGCCTGGGCCATAGCAGGCCGCGGGGCGGTCTATCGCCTCATGGGGCGCTACGACGAAGCCCTCACAGATTTCGATCAGGCCATCGAAATCGATCCCCAATACACCTGGGCCATCGCAAGCCGCGGGGAAACTTATCGCCTCATGGGAGGCTACGACGAAGCCCTCACAGATTTCGATCAGGCCATCGAAATCGATCCCCAATACACCTGGGCCATCGCAAGCCGCGCACAGGCCTACCGGGCGATGGAACGCTACGATGACGCTTTTGCAGATTTCGCCCGAGCTATCCAAATCGACCCCCAATACACCTGGGCCGTCGCAAGCCGCGGGGAAACTTATCGCCTCATGGGAGGCTACGATGAAGCCCTCGCAGATTTCGATCAGGCCATCGAAATCGATCCCCAATACACCTGGGCCATCGCAAGCCGCGGGGAAACTTATCACCTCATGGGACGCTACGGCGAAGCACTGGACGACTTCACCCACGCCATCGAAATCGACCCGAACCTCGACTGGGCCGTTATCGGCCGCGGCGAAACTTATCAGGCAATGGGGCGCTACGACGAAGCCCTCACTGAATTCACCCGCGCCGTCGAGATCGGATCAGAGAAGGGATGGAGTGAATACCTGCGCGGAAGGCTCCTCTGGTCGATGGGGCGGGAGGAACAAGGGAGGGAGTGCTGGCTGCGTGCGGCTCGCATTTTCACCGACGCTGCTTCAGCGGGCGACACGGACGCGAAATGGGCACGCGGCAATCTGGTCGTCGTGCACTGCGCGATGTCAGATTGGGTGAGCGCGAATGCGCAGCTGAACCTATTCTTGGATTGCGCACCACCCACAATATTGGTTCGCGAAGTATTGAAGGACCTAGCAGATCTTGCAGAAAAGCTGCCCTTCGAGGCCAGCAGAATTCGCTCCTTCAAGGATCGACTGAACATCGCACTGACCAGCGACGAGCAGCTCTCTTAGGTTTGGAAAACCAGGAAAAGCACCGCACCTAAGGACTGTCTCGTAAATAATCTATGGCGGGCTGGATGACCTGCCTGTTTCTCCGCCATCCGGCGAGGGTGAGGTTGTGCAGGCGGGCGATGCCGAGCATGGCGTGGTGGACGCCGTCGCCTTTCAGGCGGCAGTCGCGGAGGATTTTCCATCCCTTCATGCGGGCGAAGGCATGCTCGACGCGTGCGCGGACCTTGCGGTGTGAGGTGTTGTGTTCCTCTTTCCAGGCCGGGAGTTCGGCCTGGCCACGCTCGCGGCGGTGTGGGATGACCAGGCCAGTGCCCCGGTAGCCACCGTCCGCGATCACCGTGGTCTTGCCGATGGCGTCCTTCGCGCCGGACAGCTCCCACGCCCTGCAGTCGTTGCGATTGCCGGGCACCGGCCGGCCGACGGCGACGACGAGCCGGGTGTCGGCGTCAATGACGACCTGATGATTGGTCGAATACCGGTAGTTCTTCGACTGCTCGGCAACCTGGTGGTCGCGGGTGGGGACCAAAGTGCCGTCCACGATCAGCACGGTGTCCTTCCGGAACCGCTTGCGCGGCTGCAGAGCAAGCGACGGCCCAAGATGGTCGATGATGCGGTCGGCTGCCGACTTCAAGACGCCGAACAGCGGGGCGAGCTGCGGCAGAGTGAGGTTGGTTCGCCAGTACACGGCGACCAGCAGCACCCGGTCCTCCAGCGGCAGGCTCCACTGCCGACCCTTGCGAACCGGGTCCGCACCTTCACGCCGCAGCGCGGTGATCAGCTTGCCGAACTGACGCGGACTCAGCCCGGTGAACGGGGCTATCCAGGACGGCTCCGACGCCGTGGTCACACCAGACACAGCAAGATCATCTCACCTGTGACCAGTAGTTACGGGACAGCCTTTAGGGAGACGTTTGCAACGACCGGCGGCCATCATGAGCACGCACCCGCGCCCCCGCAGAATCGAGGGCATCAAGCACCCGCACCGCGTAAGCCTCGACCATGCGGCTCTCGACCTCTCCGCGGGTGAACCAGCACACGTCCACGGACTCGTCTGACGTGCGCTCCTCGCCGCCGACCGGCCGGCAGCGGAAGACCAAGGCGACGACGCCGCGCTTCATGTTCTTGTAGACGCCGGTCAGTCGTTCCGTCTCGACCTTGATACCGGTCTCTTCCAGGACCTCTCGGCAGGCGCCGTCCTCGGGCCGCTCATCCAGTTCGAGAACGCCACCCGGTGCCTCCCAGGCGCCATTGTCAGCACGCTTGATCACGAGAACGCAGCCGTTCCTCGCGGACCACCACCCCGGCCACCGAAACCGAGTGAAGCGACATTGACCGGCCCTCCCGGTTAGCGTTACTCATGTGCAGGAGCATCGGAGGACTGAAGGACATGGGCACAGCAGCCTCTAGAGACTCAGGCCAGTCACGGTACCTACAGATCGCGGAAGACCTGGCTCAGCAGATCAGGTCCGGAGTCCTCGCCCCTGGAGCCAAGGTTCCCAGCGAGTCGGAACTCATGGCTCGCCACTCCGTCTCTCAGGGCACGGCGCGCAAGGCCGTGGCGGAACTCCGGCCTACCGGCTTGATCGACACCCACCACGGCAAGGGCTCGTTCGTGAAGAGCCAGCCGCCGGTACGCCGCAAGTCGTCCGATCGCTTCCGGCGCTCCCACCGCAAGGCCGGCAAGGCCGCCTACCTCGCGGAGTCCGAGCAGGCCGGGAAGACCGCGGGCGTGACCGTGCTGTACGTCGGCCCGATGGAAGCGCCGGAGGAGATCGCCGAGCGACTGGGCGTCCCCGACGGCACGAAGGTGCTGGCCCGACGGCGTCTGTACTTCAGCAACGGGACGCCAACGCAAGAGGCGACGTCGTACCTCCCCTGGGACATCGCCGAGGAGATCCCCGAGCTGCTTGCAGAGAACCCTGGAGGCGGCGGCATCTACGCGCGCCTGGAGGAGAACGGACACACGTTGAAGGAGTTCACCGAGGCCGTCCGCGCCCGGCTCGCCACGAAGCAGGAGACCAGCGCCCTCAGCCTGAGTCCTGGCTCACCCGTGATTCACCTGATCAGGAACGCGGAAAGCGAGGACGGCCGGGTCGTCGAGGTCTGCGACACCGTCATGGCGGCTGACCAGTTCGCTCTCGACTACCGCATCCCCGCCGGAGACCGACGAAGCCTCGCCCCCCTCCAGCCCGTCGCGAAAAAAGCTCTCGCGGCGCCCTTGGGGATGGACGACTTGGGCGATGACGAGGCGGACGATCCGGAGTGTCCGCCGGCCACGTGACGGCCGACGCACCCCGCGTTGATGTCACCCGCTGATGTCAAAGGCCCCCTGGACGATGTCCAGGGGGCCTTTGACCTGTGTGCGCTCGGCAGGATTCGAACCTGCAACCTTCTGATCCGTAGCTCTACAGAGATCGATTAGTGACGGTCATACAGGTCGCCGTTATACCTCTGGGGAGGACTGCCAGTCATGGTCGGTTGCTGCGGTTGCTGTACACCGCTGCTGTACCGCTAGCCGCGAGCAGCACTGCAAGGAAGGCAACAGCGTCCGCGTACGAATGCCAGGCCAATCGCGTCGACTTCCCCTTTACGAAGGCACGCTGGCCAGCCAGACGGCCACGCCACCGTGATGCGAGCAGGCACCCCGACGGTGGGCGGAATAGCTGTATGAACCGTCGTTGCACTGGGCGGTGGCACCGGCCGGTGCCTGCTGCGAGCCGGCCGAGGAGGAAGAAGAACTGGAGCCGTCTCCCGACGAGTCGGAGCCGCCAGTCGATGAGCTGGAGCCGCTGCTGGAGGATTCACTGCTGTCGTCGTCCCCGGCGCCGGCGACTGTGGAGGAACTATCGTCGCTGTACTCGTCCCCCGTGCCGGAGACAGTGGAGGAGTCGCCTTCGCCGGAGATGGAGGAATCATCGCTGCTGGCAGATCCCGTGGGGTCGTCGCAGGTCTCACCCTCGCTGGACTTGACGGTGTCGAACGTAAGCGTGCCATCGGCGCTCATCGTTTCGCCAGCCGCAGGTGTCTGAGCGCAGACCGTCCAGTTGCGGTCCCAGAGCTGCTGGCGGCCTTGGCCAGTGGCGTCCGTGGAGTCGAGGTTGTAGACGCCGTCGTCTTGCGCTGCGTCCTGGGCTGCCTGGAGCCCCATACCGACGAAGTCCTCGACTGTGACCGTGTTCGACTTGTCGTCGAACGTAGATGACGACGATGAGCTGGACGACGAATCTTTGTCGTCGTTGATCAGGGCGCTACAGCCGCCGACCACGAGAAGCGCAGCCAGCATGACGCCGCAGCCAACACGGACGTTCTTCTTGTCCTCCGCCGTCGGCTGAGGTCTCTGATTCTGGGCCACGTACTGGTCCCCCCTGCTACTACTTGCTGCGCGCTCCCCTGCACGCATGGTCCTGCCCTCTGTCGTGAACCGGTGCCCGCTTGCAGCGGGGAGCAGATGCCGTCAGAGCGGTGACTCTAGTCTTGCGAGGCCGCGTAGATGACCGTTCAATGAAAAAAGAAGACGGAGAGTGTCCAAGTCGAAGCGGTGAGGTACTAGCACCGCATAGGCAGCGCTGGCCGCTGCGCCGACAGCGCAAGGCGCTTGAGCAGCCCGCCAGCACGGATGGGGCTTCTTAGGTGCAGCGAAGATGCAGTAGCTGAAGAAGTGACTCGCCGGGCCTCTGCTCAGCGCATGGGCCAACGGGCAGCGCCCTGACCTGCGGTTGAGTCGTCATCGACTGTCGCTGTTGGTCATCGCTGAGCACCCCCCCACGGCCCAGAGGCGGCCCGGGCGGGGGTGCTTGCTGTTACTCGTTGCGAACGACCGGCAGAGCGGTCGGTGAAGTTGGTTCACCTGGTTGATCGGTTACCTACGATCAGAGGCAGACGCCCGTGATTGACCAGGTTGTTGTACTTCGCTGCCGTACAGCGCAGGGTTGACCATACAGCGTGGTCTTGCCTGAACAGATTTTAGCTAGCTGGGTGTCAGCTGCCGAAGCTCCGTTACTCATTCGGTCCATCCGCAGAGGCATGCTGCAGGTCAGGGTGCATAGCGTTGGTGTCGAGGTGAAGTCCCGGGGGCCACACGGATTGGGAGGCTAAGGCGCGATGACCCACGAGATCACGATCACGGAGCAACTCCGCGCGGTAGAACTGTCCAACAGATGCACCCGACTGCTGAGCTTGGACATGATTTGGAGTGAGCGCTTGACCTACTCAGGCCAGCGCAGTTCCTCTTCGACGGAGCTTGCCAACATTGGTCGAGAGATGGCGAAAGAACTTGCCGACATCCAAAAGGATCTTGACTTTGTGTATGCCCTAGCTGCGGAAGTTCCAGACGAGCTCGGAATTGTGGCGCAGAGGGCCATCGAATCGATCAATGCATTTGGCGGTACCGAGGTAGAAGAGCTGTACCGGAAAGCTGACCTCGTGGAGAGCGGCGAGACTCCAGACGGAGACCTTCCAAGGCGGGTGTGGGGTGCCATCGCAGCGGTGGGCGGATTTCTGACAATCGCGGCCGGCGCTGGGGCAGCTGCTGTCACAGGTCCCCTAGGCGTGGTGATTCTTCCGAGCGCAGCCGCCGTCGGCGGCCCGCTGCTGGGGGCTGGAATCGCGGCCCTCCTTCAGGAGAAGAAGGCGGATGAAGCGCAGAAGAGGGAGAAGGAAGGAAGAGGGAAAAAGGAGGGAGAAGAGGAGGAGGGTGAAGAGGAAAAGGTAAAAAAGTAGTCTGGGAAATCCAGTGAGGGGGTGGCCGTGCCCTGCCAGGCTTGGGGCCTAGCAGCCCAGAGGCGGGGAAGTGAGCGGAGCGCCCATGACGGGCTGAGCCACATCGCGGCAGCAGATAGCTCCCCCTCAGCCACGTTTTAGCGTCCGGTCCGCTTACGCGCCCGCATCTGTGACGGCGCCGGTACGGCGGCCCGCCGATGCCGGCCTGCATGCCCGGATCGCTCGGCTTCGCTGCCCCCACTCCTCCCGTAGCCAGCTCTTGCCGACGGAACCAAGACCTACGGCACGGTCGGCAGCGCGCCCGTCACGTAAACCGCTCACCGCTTCCGCCCCACCTCACTACCAACTTCCTCGCACTTCCTCGCCGCCCTCGGGGCTCCCCGCCTGGCCCTGCCCCCGGCCTACGGGCGCCTGCGTGGCTGTTCCGTTGGTCCTGGTGGTGGCTGCGTCCTGGTCTGCGAGATGGCGTCAGTGGTGGTGCTGGGTGGTGGGGTGTCTGCTCGGTTCGGCGCGCTTTTGGGCGGGGCAAAGCGTGTAGCGGATTACCCCGTGGCAACTCTGGTGGCGCGGGGCCGGGGGCCGGGCGGAGCGAGCCGGAGGCAGGAGCGGCGCCCGAGTCCCCGTGCCCGCGCCGGCCCGCATGGCGGGCCGGTGGGGTGTGATCCGTAGCGTCGGCTGTCAAAGCCGTTGGCCTGCGCGCCGGATGTCGAAGGCAAGAGCCCCCACGAAGCCGAAGCCACGAGCTGCAAGCCGTCCTGCAGAGACCCGTAGCCGCGTGACGCTGACCATCGAGGTGCATGGCGGTCACTGGCCTCGATTGGCATTCCACGGGCTCAACGGGCTGATGCCGTGCGATCGGCACCCGGAGACCCGGCAAGGGAACGGCACCACCCGCGAGAGCTCCCAGAGTGCTTCCCCTCCCCACCACCGCCCCTTCCCCCGCCGAAGGGCGGGGCTTGATGAGGTAGAGAAACCTGTAACAGCCCCTGAAGGCAGCGCAACAGCTCGCGCTCGCCGGGCCGACCGCTACGCGTCGAAGTCGTATTCGAGCACGTAGGAAGCCGAGTCGAGAGTCATCTCGTTGACCTCTACGGGGCGTCCCTCGTCGGCGAAGGCAGTACGACAGATGAGGATGACTGGCGTGCCCATGGAGAGGCTGAGCCGGTTTGCTTCGTCCTGGGACGGCATGCGAGATCGCACTTCTTCCCTGAAGTGGACGGGCTTCGCTCCGAGTTCGCCGAGACGGGCATACGTGCCGCCAGGGCCGGTGTCTTCCTGCGTGATGGCTGAGCCAGCAACGAGCGATGCTGGCAAATAGCTCGTAGCCAGTAGGACCGGCTTCCCATCCAGAACGAACCGTCGACTCCGCACGCAGACGGCGTCATCCGGGGCGATGTCCAGAACCCGAGCGATCCGCTCCGGTGCCGGTTCCTCTGTGACGGCGACTTGATCCACAACGAGAGTGCGGTCCTCGATGTCCGCTGACCAGATCGACCGGCCCGCTCCCCACTGCTCTCGTGACAGCCGCTGAATCCCGCGCCGCCGCAGTGGACGGAATGCCCGAACGAATACGCCGGCGCCCTTGCGCGACTCGGCGATTCCCTCGTTCTGCAGCACTCCCAGGGCCTGCCGGGCGGTCATGCGGGCAACGCCGTGCGTCGCCATGAGGTCGTTCTCACCTGGCAGTCGATCGCCGGGGACGTACTCGCCTGCCTGGATCGCTTCTCGGAGCGTGTTGGCAATGCGCTGGTACTTCGGCTGGCGGTCGCCGCCCGTGGTGGCCATACGTGAACACTCCTCCTTCTTCTCTAGACAGCCTAAGGCACGCGTACGTCACTGCACCTTGAGCGCCTGTCCGATCACACGGCAGCAAACATCTCTAGGTATCTCATTGACATCTCTAGAGACGTACGCTTCACTCGAAGATGTCTAGAGAGGTCGCCGGCAAGGGTGACTCCAAGAACAAGGGACGCACTTATGCCTTCATTCAAGATCGACACTTCGAGTGCTGTGGTGTTCGTCGCGACTCCGCCGACCAAGAAGCTCAAGAACGCGAAGACCGGGGAAGTGGCCATCGACCACGAGACCGGGGCCACGATGATGACGGTGGGCCTGCTGGTCTCCGACGAGGGGGAGGGCAACCTGTACCAGGTGGCTATCCCTCAGACCGGTGTCCCGGAGGGGCTGGCGCCGGGCATGCCGGTGTCGGTGGTGGGGCTGAAGGCGCGGGACTGGGAGAACGAGTTCAACGGCCAGAAGCGGCACGGCATTTCGTTCCGCGCGGTCGCGATCACGGCGGGTGCCTGATCATGTCGGACCTGACCACCGTTCTCGAAGCGACCGGTGCCTTAGCGGGTGTGGGTGGCCTCGGCTACGCGAAGGCTCGCGCGCCGCGTGTGTACTGGTCGCTGGTGGGTCTGCCGGTCACATGGGGCCGGTTCACGGTGACTTACGGATCGACGATGGATGTGTGTGGGCTGACGGTGCGACCGTCGGGTCTGCGGGCGTTCGTGGTCCGCAATGTCGCCCGTCGGGAAGTCCAGCCCACACCGCCCAAGGTCCGCCGTGTCCGGGGCACTTCGACCGGGCTGCGGGTGTCGCTGCGCCTCCCCGCCGGCCTCGAACCGACGGATGTGGCAGCGGCCTCCGAACGGCTTCGGCACGCCTGGGGCGTCCACTCCGTCAACGTGGTGGAGACCAAGCCCGGCGTCGTGGAACTGCGGATGACGGGCTACGACGTGCTCAAGCGGGTGCGGATGCCGCGTCGCCTCAAGGCTGAGTCGATGGTGGTGCCAGTGGCCCTGCGCGATGACGGGACCGCGTTCGTGCGCGACTACCGCAAGGTCCCCCACGCGCTGACACTGGGCGCGAACCAGTCCGGCAAGTCGATGTATCAGCGCAACCTGATCAAGGGCCTGGCCAAGCTGCCGGTGGGCCTGGTCGGCATCGACTGCAAGCGCGGGGTGGAGCACAGCGCCTACGCGCCCCGCCTCTCCGCTCTGGCGACCACACCGGAGATGGCCTCCGAGCTGCTGGATGTGCTGGTCGAGGAGATGGAAGCCCGCTTCGACCTGCTGAGCGCTCATGGGGTCTCCGATTTGTGGGACCTGCCGGAGAAGGTTCGGCCGGTGCCGCTGGTGGTCCTCGTCGACGAGGTGGCGGAGCTGTTCTTGACCGCCGCGAAGAAGGATGAGGAACGCCGGGACCGGATGGTCATGCAGATGGTTCGCCTGGGGCAGATGGCCCGTGCGATCGGCATCTACCTGGAGATCTGCGGGCAGCGCTTCGGCTCCGAACTCGGCAAGGGGGCCACCATGCTCCGCGCCCAGCTCACCGGCCGTGTGGTCCACCGGGTCAACGACAAGCAGACCGCCGAAATGGGCCTCGGCGACGTGGCACCCGAAGCGGTCTTTGCCGTCACCACGATTGCGCCCGACCGGCCTGGCGTCGCGGTGGCTGGTGACTCCTCCGGCGGCTGGTCGCGCATCCGCACTCCGGAAACCTCGCCCGCTGAGGCGGCGGCAGTCTGCCGCGAGTACACCCACCTCACTCCGGCCCTGCCCGCTCTGGCCCCGTTCCGGCCGGCCTCTCCCGCCGAGCCGACGACTGACGAAGCGCCCTCGCTGATCAAGCCCCGGCCCGTCACCGACTAACACCCTGCTCCACCGGTCGGCGTGACCGTCTCGCGCCACGTCCCTACCCCGCCATGCCCAGAGGAGATGACCATGTTCCACCGCCACGACGACTACGACCGCAGCGCCCGCATCACCAACGACGCACTGGACTACGGCGACAGCGAGGGCTCGGACCTGGAGTTCGCCAGCCTCGTCGTCAACTCGATGCTGGAGCAGGGCCGCCGCGAGGACGAGGGCACCTACCCGCCCGCCGGCCACGACTACCCGCGCCGCGACCGGTGACCGCCATGGCCACCAAGAAGCCCGCCGCCCGCAAGACGGCCACGAACAAGCGGTGCCCGGATTGCACGGACGCCGGACAGACCTCCGAAACCTTCCAGGTCGGCGCACGCAAGAAGCACGACAGCCCGCACAAGCAGGAGGCGCTGTGCCTGACCTGCTGGGGAAGCGGCGAAGCCCCCACCGCCTGAACCGCCGAGTGCCGGGCGGAGGACGTACGAGCCCCGCCCGGCCCCGGCCCAAATCTGGAAGGAGGAACCGCGATGCGTTCCAAGCTCCGCCTCGACGCCGTGCTTGTTCAGGCCGTGATCGCCGGTGCCCTGTCCTTCGCCCACCTCCACGACATCGCCGAAGCCGCCGGCCAACACGGCTGGAAGGCCTGGGCCTACCCCGTCAGCGTCGACCTGCTCTTCGTCGCCGCCTGGCGCCGACTGCGGACCCTCCGCGCTGACCACCGCGCCGCCCGCGCCGCCTGGACATGGTTCGTCATCGCCTTGGCAGCATCCCTCGGCGCGAACATCGCCACCGCCGGACTCCTCGACCTGGGCGCCGTACCGGCCTGGCTGCGCATCCTCGTCGCAGGCTGGCCCGCCCTGGCCTTCCTCGGCGGCACCCTCCTCGCCCACACCCCCACGGCCCCGACTGCGGAGACCCACAGGGAAGCCAAGTCCGTCCACGCCGACCCGATCACGGTGGACCGCGCCGCAGAGGCACCTTCGATCGAGCTGGAGCCTGCGCCCGCAACAGAGCCTGCTGCTGCCGACGAACCCAACGAGCTGCCTGCCGCTCCCGTACCGGACCCGGACCCGGAGCCTGCCGCCGTGCCGCTGCCGAACGTTCCGCCGGCGCTGCTCGATCACGCCCGCAAGGTCGCCGACACCCATCGTGCCGCCACCGGATCGCCGATCGACTGCGAAACCCTGCGCGCCCGCCTCGGCGTTCCCGCGCACCTCGCTACTGCCATCACTGCCCAACTCGCCTGATCAGGAGACACGCCATGCGTCCGTCCATCCGCGCAGCCCTTGAGCGCTCCGCCGAACTCACCCGCGAAAACCGACTCGTCGAAGGGCTGGAAATGGGCGAGTCCGCCATTCACGCCGCCACCGACGACGAGCACCCCGAGATCCAGCAGTGGCTCACCGACCACGCTGACGACTTCACCGACGAGAAGGGCTGACCGGCATGGCCCGCCCGAACCGCTTCTACGACGTGATCCGCATCGGCCCCGTCCAGGTCGGCAGCCACTACGACGGACGCGGACGCACCAAGCACACCGCCGCCTGTACCGCCCCCGGCTGCGGCTTCTCCGCCGACTACCGCGACCGCTCCGCCGCCGAACTCGCCGCCCGCACCCACCGCTGCAGCCCCTGACCAGAAGGGACCCACGATGCTCACCCCGAAATACCCCACCCCGGACACCGCCCTGCCCGCACCTGCGCCGGCCACCGAGACCACCAGCGCCATTGCACCTGTGGCCCCACAGAACCCGGTCCCCACCCAGGCCCGGCGCGCGGTGCAGCTCACCCCCGGTGGAGTGGTCGCCGTCGCGGCCGGTGGCACGGCCCTCGTCCTGGTCGTCGGCTCGGTCCTGGTCTCGATGCTCCTCGCGGTCGCCATCACCGGCGTCTCCGTCGCCGTCTGCGCCGTCGTCCTGCGCCTGCTGCTCAAGGACTTCAACACCCACCGCTGAACGGCCCCCGGGGCGGCCTCGGTCGCCAAACTTCCGCCGCCCCGGGCGCCTGCACCCCTTCCAGACCAACGACCCGAAAGGGACTGCTCATCATGCCCGAGAACACCACCCGCACGCGTCGCTGCCCCGACTGCGACGGCTTCCCCACCGTCGCCATCACCACCGGCCACACGACCGGCAACGGCACCCGGCACACCATCACCGCCATCTGCCGCGCCTGCCACGGCACCGGCACCGTGCCGCTTCGCACCCGCACCGCGGCTGGTGTGGAGGTGGCCGCGTGACCGATACCGCCACCTTGGCGGGCCTGGACCCGACCACCCTGGGCGACCTGCTCCGGGTGGCCGGGGACCCCGGCTTCGACCGCTGGCAAGACCAGATCCGCCGCACCGGCGGCTGCTCCGACCCCATCCACCTCACCGGCTCCACGAGAACCCTCGACCCGGCCACGAAAACCGTCCTGCACAGCTACACCACCGACAACGAGCCCGGCGGACACCTCCGCGTCGCCTGCGGCAACCGCCGCGCCTCCCGCTGCCCCTCCTGCGCCTGGACCTACGCCGGCGACACCTACCACCTCATCCGCGCCGGCCTCACCGGTGACCCGAACAAGGGCACGCCCGAGACTGTCCGCGACCACCCGCGTGTCTTTGCCACCCTCACCGCCCCGAGCTTCGGCCCCGTCCACAACCACCCCGGCAACCGACCCTGCCGCTGCGGCACCCACCACCCCGACAACGCACCCGAGTTGGGCACGGCCCTCGACCCCACCACCTACGACTACGCAGGCGCGGTCCTGTGGAACAACCACGCCTCCGACCTATGGCGCTACTTCACGATCTACCTGCGCCGCGAGATCGCCGCCCGCGCCGGCCTCACCCAAAAAGCCGCCCGCCAGCAGTCCCGGCTGTCCTTCGGCAAAGTCGCCGAATACCAAAAGCGCGGCGCGGTCCACTTCCACGCCGTCATCCGCTTCGACGGACCCGACGGCCCCAACACCCCACCCCCGCGCTGGGCCACCGTCGGCCTCCTCACCGACGCCATCCAGGCCGCCGCCGCCCGCGTCAAAGTCGTCGTCCCCGCCAACGCAGAACACGGCTACCTCGACGACTGGGTGCTGCGCTGGGGCGATCAACTCGACATCCAGCCCATCGGCGCCTTCGGCAACGGCGAAGACCTCACCGAACAGGCCGTTGCCTCCTACGTCGCCAAGTACGCCACCAAAGCCGCCGAAACCACCGGCACCGTCGATCACCGCGTCGGCAGCCCGGACGCCCTGCTCCTCCTCGGCATCCCCGACCACCCTCGCCGCCTCATGCAGGCCTGCTTCGACCTCAACCGCGCCTACCCGGATCGCAAGCTCACCGCCTGGGCACACATGCTCGGCTTCCGCGGCCACTTCTCCACCAAATCCCGCCGCTACTCCACCACCCTCGGTGCCCTCCGCCAGGTCCGCGCCGACTACCGCGCCGCCCAACAACGCGCCGCCCTCGGCCTGCCCGACCCCGACGACACTCCCGAAGCCACGATGCTCGTCGTCGCCCACTGGGCCTACGCCGGCCACGGCCACACCCCCGGCGAATCCTGGCTCGCCGCCAACATCGCCCGCGACCTCCAAGCCAACCGCGACACCGCACGCCAAGCACGCGCCGAACTCGAAGCCGAAGAAGGAGACAACTGGACATGACCACTGCCGTCGAAAGGAAGTGGCACACCACCGCCGAAGTTGCGCAGATGCTCGGCTATGGCCTGTCCAAGACCAAGATGCTCGTGCTCACCGGCGAGATCCGCTCGATCAAGGACGGCCGCAACCGCCGCATCCTGCCCCGCTGGGTGGATGAGTACGTCGAACGCCGGGCCCGTGAAGCCGAGATGGAGTGGTCGGCATGAGTGGCAAGCGCGGCAACGGCGAAGGCTCCATCTACCCCTACAAGAACGGCTTCGCCGCCTACGCCTGGGTCACCACCCCCGACGGCAAGAAGAAGCGCAAGTACGTCTACGGCAAGACCCGCGAAGACGTCCACGACAAGTGGATCAAGCTGCATGCGGAAGCGAAAAAGGGACCGGTCGCTACTCGACACCGCACGGTCTCCGCCTTCCTGGCGTACTGGCTTGAGTCCATCGTGAAGCCCAACCTCGCGCCCCTGTCGTACGTCTCGTACGAGGGCTGCGTACGGCTCTACATCGCACCGCATCTCGGTACGAAGCGCCTGGACAAGCTCACCGTGCGGGACGTGCGCGAGTGGCTGACCAAGCTGGCGACCACCTGTCAGTGCTGCGCTCAGGGGAAGGACGCCAAGAGGGCTCCCAGCCGCCGGCGCTGCTGTGCGGCCGGAGAGTGCTGTGAGGCGTACGCATCCCGCCGAGTGGTCCAAGCCGCTCGCGATGCGCTGCGGGCCGCCCTGACGCATGCGGTCACCGAAGAGGAGATCGGCAAGAACGTCGCCGCCCTGGTGAAGGTGCCCAAGCCTCGACGCCGCCGTATCAAGCCGTGGTCCGCCGTTGAGGCCGGCCAGTTCCTCGCGGACGGCGTGGCCCGTGAAGACCCCCTGCTGGCGGCCTGGGTGCTCGTGCTGTGCCTCGGGCTTCGCCGCGGTGAGGTGCTGGGCCTGACGTGGAAGTCCGTCGACTTCGAGGCAGGTGAGCTGTACGTGGATCACCAGATCCAGCGGGCGGGGCGTCAGATCCTTCACCGCGAGACCAAGACCGAGGAGTCGGACGACTTCCTGCCGCTGCCGGCGCTCTGCCTCAAGGCTCTCCGGATGCGACGCGCTCAGCAGTTCGGGGACCGCAAGGCGGCCGGTGATCTCTGGCAGGACAGTCACGGGCTGGTCTTCACGACGAAGTACGGCACGCCGATCGAGCCGGGGAACCTGACGCGGATGTTCGCGCTGCGTGCCCGTCGGGCCGGCCTTCGGGTCATCCCGCTGCGGAACACCCGGCACACCTGCAGCTCGCTACTGGTCGCCCTCGGTGTCCACCCCAAGGTGGCTCAGCGCATCCTGCGGCACTCGCAGATCGCGATGACGATGGAGGTCTACGCAGAGGCGAGTGAGGAAGAGGTGCGCTCGGCCCTGGGCAAACTCTCCGAAGCGATGGGTGGCACCGGCTGACCCGGTTGCTGTACTTCGCTGCTGTACGGCACGACAAAGCCCCCGTCCGGGTGACCCGGCGGGGGCTTTGACCTGCTGTGCGCTCGGCAGGATTCGAACCTGCAACCTTCTGATCCGTAGTCAGATGCTCTATCCGTTAAGCTACGAGCGCTTGGCTTTCCGGCGGTTTTTCTTGCCGGTCGGCGTTGCGGGAACAACATTACATGACCTGCGCCGTTAGGCGAAATCCATTGCCCGCACCCCTTCTGACCTGGGCAAATGTGTTCGCGGCCGGTTTTTGGGGGCTAGTCGGTCCAGGGGGAGTCCTCGATGATCTGGACGAAGTTCGGGCGGGTGTAGCCCTCTTCGAAGCGGGCGAGGACGTCGGCCTTCACATTGCCGAAAGTGGTCTGGGGGCGATGGGCCAGGCCGACGTGGAAGGCGTGCAGGATGCGGCGCTTGAAGTCGGGGCGGGGGTGGGCGGCGACGATGGCCTCGCGGGTCTCCGGGGGGAGCGTGTCGTAGCCGATGCCGAGGACGTCGAGTTCGACGCCGGCTGTGACGAGGGCCACTTCCGGAGCCATGTGGTGCGGGATCTCCGGGGTGGTGTGCAGGGCGATGCCCTCCCAGACAAGGCGGGCGCGGTCCTCGGGGATGCCTCGGGCGGTCAGGAAGGCGCGGGCCTCGTCGGCGCCGTCGAGCTCGAAGCGCTGCTGGGAGCTGCGGAACTTCTCGGTGAGGCCGAGGTCGTGGAAGAGAGCCCCTACGTAGAGCAGCTCGGGGTCGAAGTCCAGGCCGTGGTGGAGGCCGTGGCGGGCGCCGAAGAGGTAGACGCGGCGCGAGTGGTGGTAGATCAGGTCGTCGGTGATGTCGCGGATCAGTTCGGTGGCTTCCCCGGCCAGTTTGCTGTCGGGGATGGGGATGCCGCCGATGGTGGCGGCTGGGGTCGCTGTCATGGGTTCAGGGTTGCGCGGGTCGGTGGCCGGCGCCCGGTGTGCGCGGGACGGGTTGCCCACAGATGTGGACAGCGGGCGGTGCGCGCGGGGGTCAGCGGGTGGTGGTGCGGAAGCGGGCGCGGTAGGCGGACGGCGGGATGCCGAGGCGGCGCAGGAAGAGGCGGCGGAGGGATTCGTCGGAGCCGATGCCGGTGCGGCGGGCGGTGGCGGTGACCGTCTCGCCGTTCGCGAGGAAGGACTGGGCGGCTTCCAGGCGTACGGCCTCGACGTAGGCGGCGGGGGTGTCGCCGGTGTGCTCGCGGAAGAGGCGGGCCAGATGGCGGGGGCTGAGGCCGGCGCGGGCGGCCAGTGCGGTGCGGGAGTGGTCGGCGGCCGGGTCGGCGGCGATCTCGTCGAGGAGGGCGCGCAGCGCGTCGTGGCGGGGGCGCGGGGTGCGGGCGGGCACCGAGAACTGGGACTGGCCGCCCGGGCGCTGCATGAAGACGACCAGATCGCGGGCGACCTCGCGGGCCAGGTCCGGGCCCTCGTCCGCCTCGATCAGGGCGAGCGAGAGATCGATGCCGGCCGAGACGCCGGCGGAGGTGTAGAGGTTGCCGTCGCGGACGTAGATCGCGTCGGGGTCCACGGTGAGGGTGGGGTGGTGGGCCGCGAGGGTGGCGGTGTGGCGCCAGTGGGTGGTGGCGCGGCGGCCGTCCAGCAGGCCCGCGGCGGCCAGGGCGAACGCTCCGGCACAGATCGAGGCGATCCGGCGGGAGCGGGCGGCGAGGGTGCGTACGGAGTCCAGGAGGGCGGGTGAGAGGCCGGGTGGGAGGGCGCGCGGGAAGGCGGGGGCGCCCTGGGTGATGGGCGCTGCTCCTGGCACGAGGGACTCCGACCCTGGGACCAGGAGGGTGTCGAGGGGAGTGGGGGTGGGGGTGGGCGTGGGCGTGCGTGGCGTTGGCAGGCCTGGTGGCGCCGCGTCGATCGAGAGCCGGGTGCCGGATGCGGTGGTGATGTCGCGGCCGTCCGGCGAGCAGAGGTGGATCTCGTAGCGGCCGCCCAGGCGGGCGGCGGCGCTGAAGACCTCCAACGGGCCGGTCACATCCAGCAGTCGGGCGCCGTCGAAGGCCAGCATCACGATGTGGCGCGGGCCGGTGGGCGAGAGGGCGCCGGAGGGGGTTGGGGGCGGGGCGGCGGGCATGGGCGCAGCGTAGATCGCCACGTATTGGCGTACCCCGGTACCTCGATATCCAGTACTCGGCGCGGACCGATGTACCCCGGTACCTCGATATCCCGGTACTCGGCACGGACCGATGTACCCCGGTACCCCGATATCCCGGTACTCGGCACGGACCGATGTACCCCGGTACCCCGATATCCCGGTACTCGGCACGGACCGATGTACCCCGGTACCCCGATATCCCGGTACTCGGCACGGACCGATGTACGCCGGTAGCCCGCACGCAGCCGGCGTAGCCCGGCATTCGGCACGTACCGGCGCAGCCCGGTATTCGGCGCGGACCGGCGTACCCGGGTATTCGCCAAGTACCGACGTAGCCCGGTACGTGGCGCGTACCGACGTACCCAGGCGCTCGCCACGTACCCGGCACTCGCAGGTACAGCGGCACCCGGCACCCGGCGCCCCAACACGATCAGCCGCGACACCCGGCACAGGCGGCACCCGCCCCCACGCCCCGGCGCCCCCACGCCCCAAACGCATTCAGGCCCCGATCGAAAACGATCAGGGCCTGAATGAAGAAGAGCGGAGGCGGAGGGATTTGAACCCTCGATGGGGGGTAAGCCCCAAACCGCATTAGCAGTGCGGCGCCATAGACCGGACTAGGCGACGCCTCCACACACCCCACACGCGCGTACGCACGCTGTGGTGTGTCCAGATGATGGCACAACTCCAAGGGCTGTCACCAATCGCCCCCTACGGTACTAGGCGCGCGGGCCACCCGGCAAAGACGTTCCTGCGGCGCAACGTCGGGGCCGGAGGCGCGTTAGGAGTGTGGGGCCGTAGCGACACATGTGTTGTGCGCCCCCGGCGTGTACGTACCGCGTACCGCCCCGCACTCGCCTCTCTGGAGCCTGTGATGCCGCACCGCCGGACGTCATCCCTCTTCGCCGCGGCCGCCACCGCCGTCACCGCCGCCGTGTCCGTCGTCTCCGCCCCGACCGTCGCCGCCGTATCCGTCCCCGCCGTGCCCGTCGTCTCGGCCGCGTCCATCGTCTCCGCGGCCTCCGCGATGGCCCTGATGACGGCGCCGGACGCCTCGGCCGCCCCGATTCCGCTGCCGCACCACCTCTCCGCCGACGGCGGCATCACCGGCGCGGGCCACCACGCCCCCGCCGGCCACCGGGCGCCCACCGGCCCCGGCGCGCCCTCCGACCACCACGGTCCCGCCGACCACGGCGCGCCCGCCGACGACCCCGCCGGCCTCTACGCGCCCACCGACCACCTCACCGTCACCGTCCGCGACTCCGGTGCGGCGCACACCGACGGCACCTTCGAGCTCTACTGTCACCCCGACGGCGGCAACCACCGCGCGGCCAAGCGCGCCTGCGACAAGCTGGACGGGATGTCCAGGTGGGGCCAGGACCCGTTCGCTCCCGTACCGCAGGGCGCGAAGTGCACGATGATGTACGGCGGCCCGGCGACCGCGCATGTCACCGGAATCTGGGCCGGGCGGCCCGTCAACGCCGACTTCCGGCGCACCAATGGGTGTGAGATCAGCCGCTGGAGTCGCTTCGAACCTCTGCTCCCGTCGACCCGTTCATGACCCCTTTCGTGCCGTAGTAGCGCCCCAGGTCAGGACGAGGGGGCACATGTCGGGCGTGCGGTGAGTCGCACACTGCCGTGGCATTACCTCCTCGTCATCCGCCTCCGCGTCGCGGGCAAGTGCCCGTAGACTCCATCCCAGCGATCCGCCACGGTGGGTCGGCAAGGTGCGGTAACAGGGAGGAAGCGTCGTCGTGAGCAGCAGGCCATCCCGAGGCGCTGCTCGCCTCGCAGCCATACTCGACGCCCTCCCCGACGCGCTGTTGCTCGTCAACTGCAACGGCACCGTCGTCAACGCCAACACCATCGCGCTGGAGACCTTCGAGGCGCCGGGCACGGCCCTGGTGGGGCGCGGGCTGCTCGATCTGCTGCCGTCCTTCGACTCCAAGCGGATCCCGGGGTCCATGCGGCGCCGGGACGAAGACATCGCGGCCGACCGGACGAAGCCGACGCGGATGGTCGCGCGGCGCACGGACGGGACCGAGCTGCTGGTCGAGGTGACCAGCGCCAATCTTGAGGACGGCCGCACCCCGTACGAGTCCGCCTTCGAGGCCGCCTACGCCGATCACCGAAACGGCTATACGGGCGATGAGCTGCTGATGCTCGTCGTGCGCGATCTGACCGGGACGCTGGACACCGAGACCGAGCTGGCCCGCCAGCAGCGGCAGACCGAGATGATCCTGCGGGCCGCGGCCGAGGGTGTGGTCGGGGTCGACGCCGAGGGCCGGGTCGTGCTCGTCAACCCGTCCGCGGCGCAGATCCTGGGCTATCGGGCGAGCGAGCTGGGCGGCAAGGAGCTGCATCCGCTGATCCACCACTCGCGCGCCGACGGCTCGGCGCTGCCGTGGGAGGACACGCCGCTGGCCGACACGCTCAAGTCCGGGCGCAAGCACCGGGTGCGCAGCCAGGTGCTGTGGGCGAAGGACGGGCGTTCGGTGGCCGTCGATCTGACGACGGCGCCGGTGCGGGACGGCGATCAGCTGGTCGGCGCGGTGATGACGTTCACCGACCGGCGGGCCTTCGATGCGCTGGCGGCCCGGCAGGCCCAGCTTCTCGCCGTGCTGGAGCAGGCGCTGCGCGGGCCGCTGGAGGAGCTGAAGGGCGAGCTGGGCACGCTCGCCTCCGACCCGGCCGGCCAGCTGTGGCCCGAGGCGAACCAAATCCTGCACCACCTCGCGGCCGGCCATGCCCGGATGACGACGCTGGTCGACAACGTCCTGAGCTATCAGCGGCTGGACTCCGGCAAGGAGAAGCTCAACCGCGCGAAGGTGTCACTGGACGGCGTGGTCGCGGCGGGCGTGGAGGGTGCGATCGAGCTGATCGGGCCGGGCCGGGCGCAGTTCGCGGTACACGCCCCGCCGATAGAGGCGGTGGTGGACGCAGAGCGGATCGCGCAGGCGCTGTCGCATCTGATCGCGGATGTCGCGGGCGTGGACTCCACGGGCCGGATGCCGGTCGGTGAGGGTGCCATGGGCGCGGGCGGGCGTACGGGGCCGGTCCCCGGCGACTCGACGATCGTGGTGGCGGCGGCCAAGCGCGGTGATGTCGTACGGATCGAGGTGCGCGGGCCGTTCGGCGGCGGTGACCCGGTCCATGAGCCGCTCGTGCGCGGGATCGTGCGGCAGCACGGCGGCCTGATGCAGACGCATGAGGTGCCGGGCGGCGGGCCCGGTGCGGGCGGCAGCGCGTATGTGCTGGAGCTGCCGGTGGCGGCGGACGACGCGACGACGGCGGACGGCGCGGCGGCCGGCGCGGACCGGCTGGCCGAGGCCACCGGCAATGAGACAACGGTGATGCCGGTTCCGGCTGCTCATGCGCGCGGTACGCAGGGTGCCGCGGCGGGCAAGGGTGACCGGGGGACGGACGACGAAGGCGGCGAGGGCCGCTCGGGTGGTGACGGGGGCACCGGCGGGGCCGGTGAGTTCCTCGGTGCCGGCGGTGCGATGGTGCCGGCCCAGGCGGGCGGGGCGCAGCCGGCCGGCCGCCGGCGGGCCCGGCGCTCGGGCACGGAGCAGGGCGCGACCACGGGCGGACCGGTCACGGGAGCGGGCAATGGCCCCGAGGCCGGTGTTCCGCATGGTGCCGTGGGTGAGGGCGCGCAGGGTGAGGCACGCCCCGGGGCTGCCGACGGCGGCCCGGGCGCGCATCCGNGGCCCCGAGGCCGGTGTTCCGCATGGTGCCGTGGGTGAGGGCGCGCAGGGTGAGGCACGCCCCGGGGCTGCCGACGGCGGCCCGGGCGCGCATCCGCAGCACGGTGGCGCACCGGCGGGCGGTCCTGGCGCGGACGGTACGGGGCTGCCGCCGGGCATGGCGGGGGCCGAGGCCGTACCGCCGACCGGACGGCGCCGGGCGCGGCAGGGAACGTCCGAGGGCGGCGGGCTGCCGGCGCTCCCGTCCGGCACGAGCCAGGCGCCCGAGCAGCAG
>NZ_QUAC01000046.1 GCF_003389455.1 Streptomyces inhibens
CGGCCCGCCCGAGTACGAGGGGCGGGCCGGCCGCCACGGTCAGGCCGCGACCGGGACCTCGGGCGCGGCGCCGTTCGACGCCGGTGTCAGCGCCAGCTCCAGGACCTGGCGGACATCCGCGACCGGGTGGACATCGAGGTCTTCGAGGATCTCGGCCGGTACATCGTCCAGATCCGGCTCATTGCGCTTGGGGATGATGACGGTGGTGATCCCCGCGCGGTGCGCCGCGAGCAGCTTCTGCTTGACGCCGCCGATCGGCAGCACCCGCCCGGTCAGCGAGACCTCACCGGTCATCGCCACATCCGGCCGGACCTGCCGGCCCGACAGCAGCGAGGCCAGGGCCGTCGTCATCGTCACGCCCGCACTCGGCCCGTCCTTGGGAACGGCGCCCGCCGGTACGTGCAGATGCACTCCGCGCTCCTTCAGGTCGGCGACCGGAAGCTCCAGCTCCGCGCCGTGCGAGCGCAGGAACGACAGCGCGATGTGTGCGGACTCCTTCATGACATCGCCGAGCTGGCCGGTCAGCTGGAGCCCGGACGCGCCGGTCTCCGGGTCCGCCAGCGACGCCTCCACGTAGAGCACATCGCCGCCGGCGCCGGTGACCGCGAGACCGGTGACCACGCCGGGCACCGCGGTGCGCCGCTCGGCCGGGTCCTGTGCCGACTCGGGGGTGTGGTGCGGCCGCCCGATCAGCGGGCGCAGCTCGTCCACCCCCACCGTGAACGGCAGCTTCCGCTCGCCGAGTTCGTGCTGGGCAGCCACCTTGCGCAGCAGCCTGGCGATCGCCCGCTCCAGATTCCGTACGCCCGCCTCGCGGGTGTACTCGCCCGCCAGCTTGCGCAGCGCGTCGTCCTCCAGCGTCACCTCTCCGGGCTCCAGACCGGTCCGCTCCAGCTGACGCGGCAGCAGGTGGTCCCGGGCGATGACGACCTTCTCGTCCTCGGTGTAACCGTCCAGCCGGACCAGCTCCATCCGGTCGAGCAGCGGCTCGGGGATGGCTTCGAGGACGTTGGCGGTGGCCAGGAAGACCACATCGCTGAGGTCGAGTTCGACCTCCAGGTAGTGGTCGCGGAAGGTGTGGTTCTGCGCGGGGTCCAGGACCTCCAGGAGGGCGGCTGCCGGGTCGCCCCGGAAGTCGGATCCCACCTTGTCGATCTCGTCGAGCAGCACCACCGGGTTCATCGACCCGGCCTCCTTGACGGCCCGTACGATCCGGCCGGGCAGCGCGCCGACGTACGTACGGCGGTGACCGCGGATCTCCGCCTCGTCCCGGACGCCGCCGAGCGCGACCCGGACGAACTTACGGCCCATGGCCCGCGCGACGGACTCGCCGAGCGAGGTCTTGCCGACGCCGGGCGGCCCGACGAGCGCCAGCACGGCCCCTCCGCGACGGCCGCCCACGAGGCCGAGGCCGCGCTCCGCCCGCCGCTTGCGGACGGCCAGGTATTCGGTGATCCGCTCCTTGACGTCCTCCAGGCCCGAGTGGTCCGCGTCCAGGATCTCCTTGGCGCCGGCGATGTCGTAGGCGGAAGCGCTGTCATCAGTTCGTTCGTTCCACGGCAGTTCGAGCACGGTGTCCAGCCAGGTGCGGATCCAGGAGCCCTCGGGGCTCTGGTCGCTGGACCGCTCCAGCTTGTCGACCTCCTTGAGGGCGGCCTTGCGGACGTCCTCGGGCAGGTCGGCGGCCTCCACGCGGGCGCGGTAGTCGTCGCCCTCGTCCTCCGGATCGCCGTTGAGCCCGGCGAGTTCCTTACGGACCGCCTCCAGCTGCCGCCGCAGCAGGAACTCCCGCTGCTGCTTGTCGACGCCCTCCTGGACGTCCTTGGCGATGGACTCGGCGACGTCCTGCTCGGCGAGGTGGTGGCGCAGCGCCTCGGTGGCGAACTTCAGCCGTGCGACCGGGTCGACGGTCTCCAGCAGCTGGACCTTCTGTTCGGTGGTCAGGAACGGCGAGTAGCCGGAGTTGTCGGCGAGGGTGGGCACATCCTCGATCTGCTGGACGCGGTCGACGACCTGCCAGGCGCCGCGCTTGCGCAGCCAGCTGGTGGCCAGCGCCTTGTACTCCGTGACGAGTTCGGCGACCGAGCCGGGCAGCGGTTCGGGCACCGTCTCCTCGACGGTCGTCCCCTCCACCCAGAGCGCGGCACCGGGCCCGGTCGTGCCGGAACCGATCCGCACCCGGCCCAGGCCTCGGATCAGGGCTCCGGGATCGCCGTCGGACAGCCGTCCGACCTGCTCGATCCGCCCGAGCGTGCCGATCCCCGCATAGGTGCCGTCGACCCGGGGCACAAGCAGCACCCGCGGCTTGTTACCCGATGAGGCGGCGGCCTGCGCGGCCTCCACCGCGGCGCGGACATCCGCGTCGGACAGGTCCAGCGGCACCACCATGCCCGGGAGGACGACCTCGTCATCGAGGGGCAGCACGGGCAGAGTGAGCGATGTGGACGTCGAAGCCATGATCTCCCCTTCGGCAAGCAAGTTGAGCTTTACCCACTCAATGCAGCCGGGGCAGGGGATGTTCCCTCTCGCGCGTTCGCTGTGAGCGATCAGGGGCGGCTGCCGGTCGCGCTGCCCGGCCCACGGCCACGGCCGCGGCCGACAGCTGGGCCGGGCAGGCGCCGCTTCGCTACCAGTGGGCGGGCCGGTTCAGCGCCGCCGGCAGCTTGGTGGCAGCGTCACCCCGGGCCGCGTTGAGCTGAGCCTGGGTGAGGAAGATGGCGCCGGTCAGGTCGGCTCCGCGCAGATCGGCATCCCGCAGATCGGCTCCGATCAGGTCCGCCGTGCGCAGGTCCGCGCCCTGGAGGTCGGCGGCTATGAGATACGCCCCGCGGAGGTTGGCGCCCTGGAGGTTCGCACCCTTGAGCCGGGCCCCCATGAGGTCGGCGCCCCGCCGCTCCTTCTTGCGGCCCGGGACCGTGGCCCGTACGAGCTCACTGGTGCGCAGCAGCAGCGCGTTGACCTCGCCCCGGTGGGCCGCCACATCCAGCTCCGTGAGCTCCTGGGCGCCGGCCCGGGTGAGACCCTCGGTCTTCTCCAGCGCGGCGCGCAGATCGGCGTGCACGGGGCGGGCGGGCCGCAGGGTCAGCGCCTCGGCCAGGTACCAGAGGAGTTCGTGCAGCTGCCGCATGACGGGGAAGACGTCGAACATCTGCCGGGCGGTGCCCGGCGCCTGCCGCCAGTCCTGGCCGCCGAAGGTGACCTGGGAGACCTTCTGTCCGGCGCCGAAGCAGTCGAAGACGGTGCAGCCGGAGAAGCCGCGCGGCCGCAGTTCGGTGTGGATGCCGCAGCGGAAGTCCGTCTGCAGATTCGGGCAGGGCCGGCCGGCGTCCTTGTCGATCGCGAAGTCCGCCGAGGCGGCGAACGGCAGCGCGACACAGCACAGTCCGAAGCAGCTGCCGCAGTCGGACTGCAGGCCGAGATCGACGATGTCCGGAATTGATTGTTCGCGGTCTGTCGACTGCGCGCGGTCTGGGGACAAGGTGCCTGTACTCCTGCGGCCGGCCGGCGGGCGTGGCACAGGGCCGCGCCCGGAGGGAAGCCACCATTCTCCCAGGAGGAGAAGCGGGCCCGCGCCCGGCCGGTTTCGATCGCCGCGGCCGGGCACCGCGCCGTCCGCCGCCCGGCGTTGTCGGTGGTCGCCCCTAGCCTCGGGACCATGAGCATGATCGGAGAGTACGCACGTGTCACACCTGCCGAACTCGACCGCGCCCTCGGCGATCCCGAGTGGGCGCTGAAGCTGGTCATCGGGCGGATGGAAGCGGAGTCCGCGCAGCGCCCCGAGCCGGCGCGGGCGCGTTGCCTGGATGTCGACAAGGCCTGGGACGCCCTCGGTTTCCTGCTGCGCCGCGCGGCCTTCCCGGTGGACATCGTCCATGGCGAACAGGCCGTCCCCGACGCGGAGGACTGGGGCTACGGCCCGCCCCGTTACCTCACCCCCGAGCAGGTGCGAACCGCCGCCGGGGCGCTGGCGGAGATGTCCGGCGCGAGCCTGACGGCCGGTGTCGGGCCGGAGGACCTCGCCAGGGCCGAGGTGTATCCGGCGATCGTGTGGGAGCGGGGCGAGCCGCTGGACTATGTGAGCGGGTACTACGACCTGCTGCGGCCGTTCTTCCGCGCGGCGGCGGACGAGGGGGACGCCATGCTCATATGGCTCGGCTAGGGCGTGTCTTTCGGATCAGCCCGGATCAGCCCGCGGCGTCTGGTGCACTGCACTCGCTGCGCTCGCTCCGTCTCGGCTCTTTGATTCATCCTTCGGATGCCGAGCTGCATCGCAAGGCGGAGCATCGCCCTCGGACTGGGTGTCCGTGGGCGATGCGACAACGCGGCGTGGGGTACCCCCAGCGTTAGCTGGGGAAGTGCCGTGCCTGGGGGCACCTCCCAGCGGTAGCTGGGGGAGCGTCGCGGGCCCGGGCTGATCCGAAAGACACGCCCCAGAGAGGCGGGCCCAGCCGGCGGACCGGGGCGGGGCAACCCCCCGCCGCTGCTCCTCACACCTCGTCANCAGAGAGGCGGGCCCAGCCGGCGGACCGGGGCGGGGCAACCCCCCGCCGCTGCTCCTCACACCTCGTCAGGGCTGCTACCTTCGCCGCATGTTGCAGCGGATGTCCGGTGTATTCATCGGTGCACTCTTCGGGACGATCTTCGTGGTCGCCAATGCGCACGATCCGCTGAATCCCGCGGTCGGTATCGCACTCCGGGTGCTCGCGGTGCTCACCTTCGCCGGGCTGCTGGCGCTCGCGCTGCTGGCGGGCCGGCGTGGACGGCCCGCGCCCGACGACGCCGAGGCCCCCCAAGCGGACTGGTTCCGCGGGAAGTTCGGCTTTGTCGTCGGAGCCGAGGCGGTGCTGCTGATCGGCGGCAATCTGGCGCTGCGCGCGGCGGGAGCCCCCGAGGAGACCGCGGTGGCCTGGATCGCGCTGATCGTGGGGCTGCACTTCGTGGCGCTGATGGCGGTCTGGAAGCGGCGCAGCATCGCCGTGCCCGGCGCGGCGCTGACCGCACTCGGCGCGATCGGGCTCGGTATGGCGGCGACCTCCGCCGTGGCGTGGGTGCCGTTCGTCAGTGGCGTGCTGTCCGGCGTGGCGCTGCTGGGCGGCTGCGGGTACGCCATCGCCCACACGTACCGGAGGACCGTACGGCCGTAGGCCCGCGGCACCCGGTACCGCCGTAGGCCCGCGGCACCCCGTACGGCCTCAGGCCCCGCGGCCCCGTACGGCCTTGGACCCTGCGGCCCCGTCCGGCCGTAGGCTCCGCAGCCCCACCCCGGAACTCAGTACGTCCGCACGCCCCGCAACGCCGGATGGCCCAGATCTCCCAGGAGCGGCGCGGGCCCGGCGCGGCGCTCGCGCCAGTGGCGCAGCAGCGGCCAGCTCGCCACCCCCAGGGTGAGCGAGAGCAGATGGCCCCAGTCGCTCAACGGGTCGGCGTAGACGAGCAGATCGGTGAGGGCCAGATAGCCGACGCCGGTCAGCAGCGGCAGCCGCGACCAGGCGGGCAGCAGCCCGGCAAGGGCTCCGGTGCAGGTCATCACGCCGAAGCTGATGCCGTAGTCGAGGCGGTGCAGGGAGCTTTCGGGCAGCTGTCCGGCGGCGACCGAGAAGGCGACGGGCAGTTCGGTGGCGAGGGTGGCCAGCACATGCCCGCCGAAGAAGACGGCGGCGGTGCGCAGCCCGCCCATCCGCCGCTCCAGGGCGGTCAGCACGAAGAGGAAGGCGACCGCGTAGGCGGAGGTCATCCCACCGGCGATCCACAGGGCGCTGGCGGCCAGCACCAGCAGCGGGGCCTGCGCGAGATGGACGACGTCGGTGCTGGAGCCCTGCAGCAGCTGGGAGACCAGCGCCGGGTCGGCGTACTGGGCGAACAGCGAGGTGGCCACGAGGAGGACGGCGTAGCCGAAGGTGAAGGGGGTGCCGGCGGGGGTGGGCAGCAGCCGCCGGAGCCGCCCTCGCGCACCCGGCCGGCCGGCGTCCGGCGCCACGTCCTCCGCGACGGCACCGGCCGCCTGGCCCGCGCACTGCCGGGGGATCCCCGCGAGCAGCACCGGCCGCTCACCCGGCCGGGTGACCGGTCCCGTGGTCCCGGCCGGCGCACTCTCGGCCTGCATTCTCCCGGCGGTTCCCAGCCAGCTCACGGTCCGAGGCCCCTTCCGTCCATCGCGCATCCGGTGAGCCACGCCCGATCGCCCGGCCGTGATTGCTCTGCCCTGCACTACGTTGCGCACCAGCCTGCACGCTCAACCCATGAAGAACCTGTGTGAGTGACATCCATCACATCGGGCAACCGTCATTCGACACGTCACGTCAGCGCGACCGGCGGCGCGCACCTCCCCCAAAGTGTTGGACCGCCGCGGCCCGTATTGGCCACCATGGGCGCCATGGTTCCCGTGACTCCGCCGCAGGCAACGACCGGCCCGTCGCCGGCCCCGCGCACGATCGACCGCCGTGAGGGCCCGTACGGCGAGGTGGTGCTGCGACAGCGGGGCGGGGCCCCGGAGCCCGGATCCGACGGCCGCGGAGGCCCCGCGGCGCCCGTGGTCCACGAGATCATCGCCAACGGCTGCTTCCTGATGGACACCTCCGACGGCCGCTCCGAGCGGCTGCTGATCGACGCCGCGCTCGCCGAGCTGCCGGCCGGCCGCGCGCGGCCCACCGTGCTGATCGGCGGCCTCGGCGTCGGCTTCTCCCTGGCGCGGGCGGCCGAACAGCCGCGCTGGGGCCGGATCACCGTCGTCGAGCGCGAGGAGGCGGTCATCGACTGGCACCGTACGGGCCCGCTGTCGGCCGTCTCCGCGGCGGCGCTGGCCGATCCGCGCACCGAGATCCTGCACACCGACCTGGTCGCCCACCTCTGCGACGGGGCGGGTCAGGACACCTACGACGCGCTGTGTCTGGACATCGACAACGGCCCCGACTGGACCGTCACCGAGGGCAACGACAGCCTCTACTCCCCCACCGGACTCGCCGCCTGCCGCGACCGGCTGACACCGGGCGGAGTGCTCGCCGTCTGGTCCGCGCAGCCCTCCCCGAAATTCGAACAGGCCCTACGAAATGCCGGGTTCAGCGGGGTACGGACGGAAGAGATCCCCGTTGTCCGAGGCGTCCCGGACGTGGTCCACCTGGCGTGGAAGGATGCGTAGCCGACAGTCACACCATGCCCGTACGCTGCTGCCCAGCAATACGCGACCACGCAGGGGACATGCAGGGGCGGGCGATGGACCAGACTCAGACAACGCAGGGCGGCGCCGCCGCTGCCACGCCGGGCGCCCAGCGCCGGGTACTGGTCGTGGAGGACGACCCGACGATCGTCGATGCCATCGCGGCCCGGCTGCGCGCCGAGGGCTTCCAGGTGCAGACGGCGACCGACGGCCCGGCCGCGGTGGACACCGCCGAGGCCTGGCAGCCCGATCTGCTGGTCCTCGATGTGATGCTGCCGGGCTTCGACGGCCTGGAGGTCTGCCGCCGGGTCCAGGCACAGCGGCCGGTCCCGGTGATGATGCTCACCGCCCGCGACGACGAGACCGACATGCTGGTCGGCCTCGGCGTCGGCGCCGACGACTACATGACCAAGCCGTTCTCCATGCGGGAGCTGGCCGCCCGGGTGCATGTGCTGCTGCGCCGGGTCGAGCGCGCCGCACTGGCCGCGCACACCCCGCGCACCGGCATCCTGCGGCTGGGCGAGCTGGAGATCGACCACGCCCAGCGCCGGGTCCGGGTGCGCGGCGCCGACGTGCATCTGACGCCCACCGAGTTCGATCTGCTGGTCTGCCTGGCGAACACCCCGCGCGCGGTGCTCTCCCGTGAGCAGCTGCTGGCCGAGGTGTGGGACTGGGCGGACGCCTCCGGGACGCGCACGGTCGACAGCCACATCAAGGCGCTGCGCCGCAAGATCGGCGCCGAGCGCATCCGTACCGTCCACGGCGTCGGCTACGCCCTGGAGACCCCGCCCGCATGACGCGGCGGTGGCGGACGCACATGAGCGTGCTGTGGCAGCGGGTCTGGGACGGGCTACGGCCGCTGGACCCGTACCGCTCGGTCAAGGCCGCGCTCGGCGCGCTGGTCAGCGTCTCGGTGATCATCACCACACTGCTGGTGTTCGTCGCGATGCACTCGGCGACCGAGCTGCGGGTGATCACGATCTTCTCGATCATCGCCTCGCTGCTGATCACCCAGTTCGTGGCGAACAGCCTGACCGCCCCGCTGGGCGAGATGACGGATGTCACCCGCTCCATGGCACACGGTGACTACAGCCGCCGGGTGCGCTCGGAGCGCCGCGACGAGTTCGGCGACCTGGCGGAGGCCTTCAACCGGATGGCGGCCGACCTGGAGGCGGTGGACACCCACCGCAAGGAGCTGGTCGCCAATGTCTCGCACGAGCTGCGCACCCCCATCGCCGCGCTGCGCGCCGTCCTGGAGAACGTCGTCGACGGCGTCTGCGAGCCGGATCCGGAGACGATGCGTACGGCGCTGAAGCAGACCGAGCGGCTGGGCCGGCTGGTCGAGCACCTCCTGGACCTGTCCCGGCTGGACAACGGAGTGGTGCCGCTGCACGTCCGGCGCTTCGAGGTCTGGCCGTATCTGTCCGGGGTGCTGAAGGAGGCCAATATGAGCCGCGGCGCCTCCACGCTGTCCGGACTGGCCGGCTCCGGCACCCACACCCGTACGGACGTCCATCTCCACCTCGATGTCTCGCCGCCGGAGCTGACCGCGCACGCCGACGCCGAGCGGCTGCACCAGGTCGTCGCCAATCTCATCGACAACGCGATCAAGCACAGCCCCCGGCACGGCCGGGTCACGGTGCACGCACGGCGCGGCGAGGGGCCTCAGAGCCTGGAGCTGGACGTGCAGGACGAGGGGCCCGGCATCCCCGCTTCGGAGCGCCACCGGGTCTTCGAGCGGTTCAACCGCGGCGGGCCGTCGCCCTCGGGTCCCGGCAGCGACGGCGGTACGGGCCTGGGCCTGGCGATCGCGCGCTGGGCGGTGGATCTGCACGGCGGGCGCATCGGAGTGGCCGAATCACCTCGGGGTTGCCGGATCCGGGTCACTCTTCCGGGGCTGGAGTCGGCTCGAAGCTGACGGCCGCTGACGTAGGGTCGGTGGTAGGAGCACTCATCCCGTGGGTGCGACGGCGGTGAGGGCTACCCGCACGCGGGCAAACTTGGTGTGTTTCCCGCCAAGTCATGCCCCGAAACCCCTCGGGGAATGTGACGTACACGACGAGTAGCCCTCCCGGACTGCACCGAAGGTCACAAGAGGCGTAGCCTTTATTCCCGCTGTCCACCACCTTAGGAAGCGGAAGAGGGCGGTTGCCGCCGTGTCGCTACAGTCCCCCAACAGCTCGAGCATCTCGACCGACCAAGAGGGGCAGGGAAAGAACCCTGCTGCCGCGTTCGGTCCCAATGAGTGGCTCGTCGACGAGATCTACCAGCAGTACCTCCAGGACCCGAACTCGGTAGACCGAGCCTGGTGGGACTTCTTCGCCGACTACAAGCCGGGCGGCGCCACCGCGCCGAGCAAGCCGACGGAGGGCTCCGCCCCCGCTCCGGCCGCCCCGGCCCCGTCGTCCCCGGCCGCGCCTGCCGCCGCAGCGGCTCCC
>NZ_QUAC01000045.1 GCF_003389455.1 Streptomyces inhibens
GCCGTCTTCCCCGGCCAGCAGGGCGGCCCGCTGGAGCACGTCATCGCCGCGAAGGCCGTCTCCTTCAAGGTCGCCGCCTCCGAGGAGTTCAAGGAGCGCCAGCAGCGCACCCTCGAAGGCGCCAAGATCCTCGCCGAACGCCTCATCCAGTACGACATCAAGCAGCACGGCGTCTCCGTCCTGTCCGGCGGCACCGACGTCCACCTCGTCCTGGTCGACCTGCGCGACTCCGAGCTGGACGGCCAGCAGGCCGAGGACCGCCTCCACGAGGTCGGCATCACCGTCAACCGCAACGCCATCCCCAACGACCCCCGGCCGCCCATGGTCANCTGGACGGCCAGCAGGCCGAGGACCGCCTCCACGAGGTCGGCATCACCGTCAACCGCAACGCCATCCCCAACGACCCCCGGCCGCCCATGGTCACCTCGGGCCTGCGCATCGGCACCCCGGCACTGGCCACCCGCGGCTTCCAGGCCGAAGACTTCCGCGAGGTCGCCGACATCATCGCCGAAGCACTCAAGCCCACCTACGACACCAAGGCCCTCAAGGCCCGGGTCACGGCGCTGGCGGACAAGTTCCCGCTGTACCCGTCGCTGTGACGCGTCTCATGCAGTGAGCCCTCGCACCGCCGGTGACCGGCGGGCGAAGGCTGAACGGGCCATGAGCCCGGGGCCGTTGGTCCCGGGCTCATGGTCTGCATGCCCGATTTTCCCTCCCCCTTGTGTGAAATCGCGGCGAATTCTGATGATTCGCGAGAAATAAGGTGTCAGCGGCAGACAGCAGCGGCCCTTCAACGGCGAGGGGGCAATCGGCAACGGCAGGACGGACCACTCACCCCATGGACATGAGCGCGGGCGACCGGAAGGGGCTCAGCCTCTTCGCCCTGATCATGATCGGCATAGGCTCGATCTTCGGCTCCGGCTGGCTCTTCGGCGCCGGTGCCGCCGCCCAGGTGGCGGGCCCCGCGGCGCTGGTCGCCTGGGTGATCGGCGCCGTCTTCATCGGCATGATCGCGATGTCCTACGCGGAGGTCGGCTCGGCCTACCCGATCCCCGGCGGCATGGCCCGCTACGGCCATCTCTCCCACGGCCCGGTCCTCGGCTTCCTCACCGGCTGGGCGGTATGGATCGCGGTCGCCTCGCTCATCCCGATCGAGTCGATCGCCGCCACCCAGTACATGACGTCATGGGGCTTCGCCTGGGCGAAGGACCTGGTCGACCCGGCCGGCCATCACCTCACCCTCTCCGGGACCGGTGTGGCGCTGATCCTGACCGTCGCGCTCTGGCTGACCTGCTACTGGTCGGTCCAGCTGCTGGCCCGCGCCAACACCGTCCTCACCCTGGTCAAGTTCGCGATCCCGGTGCTCGCCGTGCTCGCGCTGATCGGGTCCGGCTTCCACACCTCGAACTTCACCTCGCAGGGCGGCTTCGCCCCGTACGGCTGGCCGGCCGTGCTCACCGCCGTCACCACCTGCGGTGTGGTCTTCGCCTTCAACGGCTTCCAGGCCGTGGTCAACCTCGGCGGCGCCGCCAAGAACCCGGGCCGGGCCATCCCGATCGCCCTGGTCGGCGCGCTCTCGCTGGGCCTGGTGATCTATCTGGCGCTGCAGACCGCTTTCCTGGGGTCGGTGCCGCCCGAGCAGCTGGCCCGGGCGGGCGGCTGGCAGGGCGTGGACCTCAGCTCCCCGTTCGCCGATCTCGCCCAGCTGCTGATGCTGCACTGGGTCGTCATGATGCTGCAGTTCGGCGCGTTCATCTCACCGGCCGGATCCAACATCGCCAATGTCGCCTCGGCCGCGTACATGGTCACCAATCTCGCCGAGACCGGCTTCTTCCCCAGGAAGCTGGCGGCGGTGCACCCGCGGTACGGCACCGCGCGCCCCGCGATGTGGCTCAACCTCGGCTTCTCCGTCCTGCTCCTGGTCACCGTCGGCCGCAGCTGGCAGGCGCTGGCCGGGGTGGTCTCGGCTGCCATGGTCATCTCGTATCTGATCGGCCCGATCGCGGTGGGTGTTTTCCGGCACACCAAGCCGGATCTGCCGCGCCCCTTCCGGCTCCCCGCCGCCACCATCCTCTGCCCCGTGACCTTCGCCTTCGCCGCCTGCGCCCTGTACTGGTCGAAGTGGCCCGACACCGGCAAGGTGACCCTGCTGACGCTGGTCTCCGTGCCGATCGCGGCGCTGGTGCTGCGGCGCAAGGGCGAGACGCGGCTGCTGCGGCAGTTCGCGCCGGCCTGGTGGATGATCCTCTTCCTGGTCTGGATGGCGGCCCTGTCGGCGCTGGGCAGCCCGGATTTCGGCGGCCGCGGCATCATCCCCGGCGGCCTGGACATCGCCCTGGTCGCCCTCTCGGCGCCGGCCTTCTACTTCTGGGCCGTACGCGCCGGGATCATGGCCCATCGGGCCGGGCTCCCGGGCCCCGACCCGGTGCTCGACCGGACCCACGGCCACGCTTCCGACCGGGCGGCGGGCAACGCGGAACCCGCGCACAGCCCCGCGCCCGCCGACCCGGTATCCGCTTCGACACCCCCTGTTACCCCCGATGACGGACGCCCGATGGTTTCCGTCTGACGGCACCGCGCCGGGTCCGGGTTACGCTCGACAATCGGCGCAGAAACGTACCTCCTGTCCCATAGCTCCACCGTCCACCACGAGCAGACAAGGGAGTCCGCCCCCGTGGCCATCTCCGTCTTCGACCTCTTCTCCATCGGCATCGGCCCCTCCAGCTCCCACACCGTCGGCCCCATGCGCGC
>NZ_QUAC01000001.1 GCF_003389455.1 Streptomyces inhibens
GAAGGTCTCGGCCACCGCCGCCGCGCCGCGCGCCGCGCTCGCTCCCGCCAGCGCGGCCGCGGCGTCGGTGCGCAGCTCCACCTCCGGGTCGAGCAGGGCGAGCAGGGCTTCGAAGTCGCCGTCGCGCGAGGCGGCCAGAAAAGCGTCGACGACCTCGCGCTGCCGCCCGATATCGGTCTCCGGCACATTCACCGCGCCCTGCACCCGGCGGCGGGCCCGGCTGGCGAGCTTCCGGGTCGCGCCCGGTGAGCGCTCGACGATCGGCGCGATCTCGTCGAACGGCACGGCGAACATGTCGTGCAGCACGAACGCCAGCCGCTCGGCGGGCGCCAGCGTGTCCAGGACGACGAGCAGCGCCCCACCGACGGAATCGGCGAGCACCGCCTGCTGCTCGGGGTCGACGGCCGTCTCCGCGCCGCCGTTACCCGCCTGCGCGCGGTGCATGTCCCACGGGTCCTCCCGCCGGGTCTCGCGCGAGCGCAGCATGTTGAGGGCCACCCGCGCGACGACGGTCGTCAGCCAGCCCCCGAGGTTCGCCACCTCGTCGGTGTCGGACCGGCTCAGCCGCAGCCAGGCTTCCTGGACGGCGTCGTCCGCCTCCCCGGCCGAGCCGAGCACCCGGTAGGCCACCGCCCGCAGCCGGGCCCGGTGCTGCTCGAAGCGTTCCGCCAGAAATTCCTGCTCGTCCATCGGTCACATTCCTCCGTCGCACCGTGCCGGTCGCGTGGTGTCACAGAAGTGACCCAGGAACCCGGGCCGATGTGACACCCGGCGGTCACGTTGCCAGGCGCCGCGGCCGTCCGTGCCGCGGCGCTCCGATGGCCGGTCAGCCGACGTGGACGCGCGGCCGCCGGCGCGGGTCGGGCTCGGCGCGGCGGAGCACCTCCCGGGTGACCGGAGCGACCTCGCCGTCGCCGAAGACCAGGAAGCGCAGCAGATGGCTGAGCGGGTGGCCCTCGGTCCAGTTGAAGTAGGCGTGCGGGACCTGGCCGGTGTGCTCGCGCAGCTGCATCAGGACGGCGGCGATGGTGTTCGCCACGCCGGCGCCCTCCACTCGCAGGATCTGCGCCCCGTACCGCTCCTCGCCCTGGACGTGCACATTCGTGGTGAAGTCCGAGGAGTCCTTGACGGTCACTTCGAGGAAGAGCACCGGCCGGCCGTCGGGGATATGGGTCTCCTCGCGCTGGCTGTACTCCTTCTCCCGGTACTCCGCCGCGTCCCGCTCGTCCGGTTCGTTGGCGATGACCCGCAGCGGCCCGGCCGCGATCGCGGTGCCTATCAGCCGCTCGGCGGTCTCGTCGAAGTCGACCTGTACGGCGCGCAGCTCGAAGGCGCGGTGCACACGGGAGGCGAACGAGGTCAGCATCATGCCGAGGATGAACAGCAACGCGATCTTCAGGCCGTCCGGCCGCTCGATGACGTTGGTGACCAGGGTGTAGCCGAAGACGAGGGTGATGGCCCCGAAGCCGATGGTGGCCGCGCGCAGCCGCCGGTGGCGGGCGGCGACCGTGGAGGCGAACGACGCCGAGAGCATCAGCACCAGCACACCGGTCGCATACGCGCCGCTCTGCTCGTCGACGCTGGCGTTGAAGAAGAAGGTGATGCCGAAGGCGATGGCCAGGAAGATAAGCACCAGCGGGCGTACCGCCCGGGCCCATTCCGGGGCCATGCCGTAACGCGGCAGATAGCGCGGTACGAGGTTGAGCAACCCCGCCATCGCCGAGGCGCCGGCGAACCAGAGGATGGCGATGGTGGAGATGTCGTAGACCGTCCCGAACGCCTCGCCCAGGTACTCGTGCGCCAGATAGGCCAGCGCGCGGCCGTTGGCCGAGCCGCCGGACTCGAACTCCTTCTGCGGGATCAGCAGGGTGGTGGCCAGGCTCGACAGCAGCAGGAAGCAGCTCATGATGAGCGCCGCGGTGGTCAGCAGCCTGCGGGTGCCGCGGATCCGGCCGGCCGGCTTCGCATCGGTGTCGCTGGCATCGCCCTGCACCTGCGGCATGACCGCGACACCGGTCTCGAAGCCGGACATGCCCAGGGCCAGCTTGGGGAAGACCAGCAGCGCCACACCCACGATCGCCAGCGGCGAGGAGTGCTCGGCGGTCATCGCGTCCCACCAGTTGCCGACCACGACGGGGTGCGACACCACATGCCCGGCCGCGGTGGCCAGCACGACGACATTGAGCACCAGGTAGACGCCGACGAGCCCGACCGCGATGCCGATCGCCTCGCGGAAGCCCTTGAGGAAGACCGCGCCCAGGGCGGCCAGCAGCACCAGGGTGATCCAGAGGTTCGCCCCGTGCAGCGCGGACGGTGCGAACGGGTTCTCCACCACATGCGCCGAGGCGTCGGCGGCCGACAGCGTCATGGTGATGACGAAGTCCGTGGCCGCGAAGCCCAGCAGCACCAGCACCAGCAGCTTCCCCGCCCACCAGGGCAGCAGCCGCTCCAGCATGGCGATCGAACCCTCGCCGTTCGGGCTCTCCTTGGCGACCCTGCGGTACACGGGCAGGGCGCCGAGCAGGGTCAGCGCGATCAGGACGAGGGTGGCGAACGGCGAGAGCAGCCCGGCCGCCAGCGCGGCGATGCCCGGCTGGTAGCCCAGCGTCGAGAAGTAGTCGACACCCGTGAGGCACATGACGCGCCACCAGGAGTGCCCCTTGTGCTCGGCCGGCGGAGTGCCGTGCGGCCCGGGGTGGCGGGCGGCCTGGCTGCTCAGTCCGTCCAGCAGCCAGGCGCGCCACCGTCGGGAGGTGGGGGAAGCAGCAGGCGCGGGGTCCGCCTCGGTACGGGTCATGCGGGTACGTCCTGCCGATCATCGGTCGTCGGTTCGGGCAACGAGGAGCGAGTATGCATCACCGGGCGGGCGGGGCCTCGCCCCACCCCGCGCCGGGCGACAACTGTCCCTCGGGTACCGCGGCGTCACGGTCCACCACTTCGGCGTCAGGGCCGCGTCAGGAAGCGTCCACAACCCGTACGTACGGCGTTAAGGACGACGCCGCGGCGCTCCCGAACGGCCCCCGGCGCGCACTCTGACGGGAAGGGCCGCCGACGGGCCCGTAGCAGGAGTTCACCAGCGGGGGACGCACCGCAGGAGGTGTTCCGCATGGCCGGCCTTCACCACTGGGACCACCCGGTCCCGTCGCACCGCCCGCGCATCCCCCACGTCCCCCGCATCCCCGGTATCCCCCGCGCCCTGCGCGCCATGGCGCTGCCCCGTCCGCGCCTCGCCCACCGGGCGCCGCCCAACCGCACCCTCGCCGGTGACCTCGCCCTGCCGCTCGGCGCCGTCGGCGCGGCGCTGCTGGTGACCGCCCTGTTGCTGACCGGCGAGAGGACCCACACCACGTTCGTGCTCGCCGTCTTCACGCTGCTGACCCTGGGCGTGGCCGCGCTGACCCGGCCGGTTCTGGTGCCCGTCGTGGCCCTGGTGTCCTGGATGTTCTACGACGGCTTTGTGCTCAACCGGAGCTCGGAGCTGGCCTTCCAGCCGCAGGACCGGATGAGCCTGCTGGTGCTCCTTCTCGCCGGCCTGGCGGGCGGGGGCTGCGCGGCCGCCGTACGGGCCGTACGGCGGCACTCGGCCGTGTAGCCCGTGTAGAGCCCGTCCAGCCGTCCAGGGTGGCTCAGCGCCGGCAGCAGCCGTGGCGCCGGCCGTGCCGGGCGCTGCGCCGGGCGGCGGCCCGCCGCCGTCGGCACGGTGCACTCAAGAACCCCAGCCCGATGCCCAGCATCCAGCTGTCCTTGGCAAGCACAATCCCCTCCTGGGTCGGCAACAGGCTGCCGGGCTTGCGCATGCCGGGAAGCCGCAGATACAGGCCGACCAGCCCGCTGGAGAACCCGGTCAGTGCCAGCCCGGCCAGCCGGGTCGGCACGAGCGGTGCCAGCAGTGCGCTGCCGACCGCGATCTCCGAGCACGCCAGCAGCCGGGTGAACCGCTCCGCGGGAAGCTTCTTCAGGAACGGATAGGCCGTGCACGCCATGCCGTGCACGGCCTGGGCCGTTGCCTGGTCCGCCCGCAATTTCGTCAGCCCGGTGTTGAGGAGGAACGCACCGGTGGCCAGACGCGGGGCCACATCACGCGCTTCGGGCAGCTGCACCATCGGAGCCTCCAAGATCAGGTCCACGGCCCCCCACCGAGCTTAACCAGGGGGCAACGACCTGGCGAGCGGGCCGGACGGCCGCCCCGCGCCGCCGGACGCACCCCCGCGGCCCGGCTGCCGCGCTCACAGCGCGGGCACGTCGTCCCACTGGTCGAGGATGTCGTCGGCCGAGTCGGGAGCGGCTTCCCCCGGCCCGTCGTCGAGGGACTGCTCGGTCCAGATGACCTTGCCGCCCGGTGTGTAACGGGTGCCCCAGCGCTCGGCGAACTGGGCGACGAGGAACAGACCGCGGCCGCCCTCGTCGGTGGCGGCGGCCCGGCGCAGATGCGGGGAGGAGCTGGTGCCGTCGGAGACCTCGCAGATCAGGGTGCGGTCGTACAGCAGGCGGACGCGGATGGGCTGGGTGCCGTAGCGGATGGCGTTGGTGATCAGCTCGCTGAGGATCAGCTCGGTGGTGAACTCGATCCTCTCCAGCCCCCAGTTCTCCAGCGTGTGCAGACAGGCGGACCGGATGGGGGCGACGGCCGCCGGGTCGGAGGGCACCTCCCATTCGGCGACCCTGGAGGGGTCCAGCAGCTGGGTGTGGGCCACCAGCAGGGCGATGTCGTCGCTGGGATGGGCGGGCAGCACGGCGTCGAGGACCGCCGTGCAGATCTGGTCCGGGGTGCGGTCGGCGCTGTCGGCCAGGGCCGCCCGCAGCAGCTCCAGACCGGTGTCGATATCGCGCTCGCGGTTCTCGACCAGCCCGTTCGTGTACAGCACCAGCCGGGAGCCCTCGGCCAGGGTGAGCTCCGCGGTCTCCACCGGGACGCTGCCGCCCAGGCCCAGAGGCGGTGAGACGGGCACGTCGGGGAAGGAGACGGTGCCGTCGGGGCGGATCAGGGCCGGCCCGGGGTGGCCCGCCCGGGCCAGGGTGGCCCGCCCGGCGACCGGGTCGTAGATGGCGTACAGACAGGTCGCGCCGGTGATGCCGGTGCGGCTCCCGTCCGCGATCATCTCCTCCGCACGAACCTCTTCGGTGTTGCTGCCGAAACTCCCCGGCCATGCCTCGTCGCCGTCGAGCCCGCTGCCGGCGGAGTGGCCCGCCGCCCGCGCCTCATCCGTATCGATATGGCTGACGAGTTCGTCCAGATGGTTCAGCAGCTCGTCGGGCGGCAGGTCGAGCGCGGAGAAGTTGTGGACGGCGGTCCGCAGCCGGCCCATGGTGGCCGCGGCGTGCAGACCGTGTCCGACCACATCGCCGACCACGAGGGCGACCCTGGCGCCGGGCAGCGGGATGACGTCGAACCAGTCGCCGCCGACGCCGGCCTGGGCGGGCAGATAGCGGTGCGCCACCTCAAGGGCCGACTGCTCGGGCAGCTTCTGCGGCAGCAGGCTGCGCTGGAGGGTGACGGCGGTGGTGTGCTCGCGGGTGTAGCGGCGGGCGTTGTCGATCGCGACCGCGGCCCGGGCGGTCAGCTCCTCGGCGAAGGACAGATCCTCCTCGTCGAAGTCGTCGGATCCCTCGGCCCGCCAGAAGTTGGCCAGCCCCAGCACCACCCCCCGCGCCTGAAGTGGTACGGCGATCAGCGACCGGATCGCGGCGTCCAGCACCCGCTGGGTGCCCGCCATGTCCTGCCGCCGCCACTCGTCCGACCTGCGCAGATCCTTCACGAGGACCGGCCGGCCGTCGGCCAGGCCCGTCGCCATCGGCGTGCCGGGCACAAAATTGATCACATCGCCCACCCGGTAGATCGCCCCTGCCTCCGGGGCCCCGCGGACCGCCAACCGCCGCAGGGCGGTGCCCGCCCTGGCTTCCGGCTCCTCGCCCCGCAGCACCGGCTCCAGCAGCTCGACGGTGACCACGTCGGCGAACCGGGGGACCGCGACATCGGCCAGTTCCTCGGCGGTACGCGCCACATCCAGCGTGGTGCCGATCCGCAGCCCCGCGTCGTAGATCAGCTTCAGCCGCTCCTGGGCCACCTCGGCCCGGCCGGCCAGCCCGCGCAGTTCGGTGGTGTCCCGCAGCGTCACCGCGTTCCCGGCGGGACCGCCGTAGGGGGCGGTCGGCCGGACACTCACGGCCAGCAGCCGGTCGCCCGCCAGACACACCTCGTCGGTCGCCTCCCGCCCCGAGGCCAGCAGCGCGGTCAGCTGGGGGTCCAGGCCGAGATCCGTGACCCGGCGCCGCTCGGTGTCCGCGTCCGGGGGCAGGCCGAGCAGCCGTCGCGCCTCGTCGTTGGCCAGCAGGAGCCGCCCGTCGCTGCCGATGATCAGTACGCCCTCCCGTACGGCGTGCAGCACCGCGTGGTGGTGGTCGTACATCCGCCNCGCCCTCCCGTACGGCGTGCAGCACCGCGTGGTGGTGGTCGTACATCCGCCGCATCTCGGCCGGGTGCAGCCCGTGCGTCTGCCGCCGCAGCCGGCGGTTCACCAACGACGCCCCGCCGGCGACCAGCAGCAGCGCACCGGCGGCGGAACCGAGCAGCAGCGGCAGCTGGTGCACCACCTGCTGGGTCGTCCGCTCGACGCGGATCCCGACGGACACCAGCCCGACCACCGAGCCGTTCTTGTCGATGACCGGGACCGTGGTGGTCACGGCGGGACCGAGGGCGGAGCTGAGGGTGGTGGTGTGCATCTTGCCGTGGAGCGAGGGCCCAAAGGTGCCGCGGACGACACGCTTGCCGATCAGGCGCGGGTCGGGGTGGGTCCAGCGGATGCCGTCGGGCCGGAACGCGACGATGTAGTCGACGCGGGAGCCCTTACGGGCCGCCTCCGCCTGGGGTTGCAGCTGCGCGGTGGGGTTGGCGGATTTCATGGCGGCGAGCGTGCCCGGGGCGTGCGCGAAGGTCTGGGCGCCGACGATCGAGCGCTGACGGGCCTCCTGCATGGTCGCGCCCTCGGCCTGGAAGAAGAGGGCCAGCACCGCCACGACGGCCAACACCACCGCGAGGACGAGCTCCAGCGCGAACACCTGGCCCGCGACGCTGTGGGCGTTCAGAAGCGAGCGGAGGCGTTGCCCGGGGGAGGGCGACGACCCTTGCGAATCGTCACCCTCTCGCCGGAAATTTTCCCTCATGCCCCATATTTAGCATTGTGCTCCACTGTGACGTGATCAGCTGCCCCGGCGGTGTGCGCGGCGGCGGGCGTCCGGCGGGTGATCCGTGCATGACCGGCGGGCCGTCGAGGCCCTGTTGAGCAATGCTTAGCCGCTCTCTATGCTCGGCAGCCAGCGACGCCGCCCGTGGTACGAGCCGCAGCACGCCAGGAGCCCGGATGAGCTTCAATCTCGCGACCGCTCTTCGTGAATCCCGCCGATTCCACCCCGACAAACCCCTTTGCCACATCGCGGACCTGACCTACACCTACGCCCAGGTCGACGAGGCGTCCGGCCGCATCGCCGCCGCCCTGCGGGGCCTCGGTCTCGGGCCCGGCGCCAAGGTCGCCGTCCAGCTGCCCAATGTGCCGGAGTTCCTGTTCGCCTACTTCGCCGTCCTCAAGGCCGGCCTGGTCATGGTCCCGCTCAACCCGCTGCTCAAGGCCCCCGAGATCGCCTACCACCTGCGCGACTCCGACGCCCAACTCCTCATCACCTTCGAGGAGTTCGCGGCCGAGGCGGTCAAGGGCGCCGAACTGGCCGACGGCGTCGGCACCTACGTCGTCCATCTGCCCGGCAGCGACCGGCACGGCGCGGGCACCCGGGACTTCGACGAGCTGTACGCCGCGGACGACACCGGCGAGACCGAGCCGACCAGCGGCGACGACACCGCCGTCCTGCTCTACACCAGCGGCACCACCGGCCGTCCCAAGGGCGCCGAGCTCACCCACTTCCAGCTCTATATGAACTGCACCGTGACCGGTGAGGTGTTCGGCTACCGCACCGACGACATCGCCCTCGCCGTGCTGCCGCTCTTCCATGTCTTCGGCCTCTCCAGCGTCCTGAACATGGCCGTACGCCACGGCGGAACGCTCGCCCTCGTACCGCGCTTCGAGACCGGGGCGGTGCTCGACGCCCTCGAACGGCACCGCTGCACGATCTTCGCCGGTGTCCCCACCATGTACACGGCCCTGCTGCAGGCCGACACCACGAAGCGCGACCTCGCCGGGCTGCGCGTCGGCCTCTCGGGCGGCGCGGCGATGCCCGGCGAGACCATCCGCGCCTTCGAGGAGAAGTTCCCCGGCGTGGCGATCCTGGAGGGCTACGGGCTGTCCGAGACGGCCAGCGCCGCGACCTTCAACATCAGCGTCGAGCAGCGCAAGGTGCTCTCCATCGGCAAGCCGATCTGGGGCGTGGCGGTCCGGGTCGTCGACGACACGGGCGCGGAACTGCCGCCGGGGCCCGACCACGTGGGCGAGATCCTCGTCCGCGGACACAACGTCATGAAGGGCTACTACAAGCGTCCCGAGGAGAGTGCCGAAGTGCTGCGCGAGGGCTGGCTGCACACCGGAGACCTCGGCTACCAGGACGAGGACGGCTACTTCTTCGTCGTCGACCGCAAGAAGGACCTGGTCATTCGCGGCGGCTACAACGTCTACCCGCGCGAGGTCGAGGAGGTGCTGCACGCCCACCCCGCCGTCGCCGAGGCCGCCGTCATCGGCCGGCCCGACGACCGGCTCGGCGAGGAGGTCGTCGCCGTCGTCAGCCTCAAACCGGGTGCACACACCACCGCCGAGGACCTCGCCGCCCACTGCAAGCGGCAGCTGGCCGCCTACAAATATCCGCGCGAGATCCACCTCGTCGACGAGCTGCCCAAGGGCCCCACCGGCAAGATCCTCAAGAAGGAGCTGCGCGCCCGATGCCCCAGGTGAACACCGCCCTCGGCGCCGTCGACACCGCACGGCTGGGCCGTACCTACGTTCACGAACACCTCTTCACCCTCACCGCCGATGTGCAAGCCAACTACCCGGAGGAATGGGGCGGCGAGGACGAGCGGGTCGCCGACGCGGTCGGAAAGCTGCGGGCCCTGGCCGCCCAGGGCATCCGCACGATCGTCGACCCGACCGTCGTCGGGCTCGGCCGTCACATCCCCCGCGTACGCCGTATCGCCGAGCAGGTCCCCGAGCTGAACATCATCGTGGCCACCGGCCTGTACACCTACGACGAGGTCCCCGGCTTCTTCCGCTACCGCGGCCCGGGGCTGAACGATGTGCTGGGCACCGAGGTCGCCGACCCCATGGTGGAGATGTTCGTCCGCGACATCACCGAGGGCATCGCGGGCACCGGGGTCAAGGCCGGCATGCTCAAGTGCGCCATCGACCGGCAGGGGCCGACGGACGGCGTCGTACGGGTGCTGCGCGCCGTCGCCGCGGCCCACCGCCGCACCGCGACCCCCATCACCGTGCACACCCACCCGGAGAGCCGGAACGGTCTGGACGCCCGGCGCATCCTGTGCGACGAGGAAGGCATCGACCCCCGCCGCATCGTCCTCGGCCACAGTGGCGACAGCCCCGACTGCGACCACCTCGCCGAACTCGCCGACGCGGGCTTCCTGCTGGGCATGGACCGGTTCGGCATCAACCTCGACATCTCCTTCGAGACCAGGGCCGACACCCTGGTCGAGATGTGCCGCCGCGGCTATGCGGAGCGCCTTGTGCTCTCCCACGACGCCGCCTGCTACATCGACTGGGTGGACCCCGCCCATCTGCATCTGCTCCCGCAGTGGCACTACCTGCACATCGGTGAGGAGGTACTGCCCTACATCCGCGAACGAGGCGTGAGCGAGGAGCAGATCACCACCATGCTCGTCGACAATCCGCGCCGCCTCTTCGAGGGCGCGGACGGCTGAACGACGGCTCCCTCAGCGCGCTTCGGCCGGGAGACAGGGCGGCTCGTCCGTCGAAGCCCCGCACCCGGCGGCGGCCGGCTTCCGGAGCAGCAGCAGTGCCGCGTCGTCGTGCAGCCGGCCCCCCACGTGCGCCAGCAGTTCGTCGTGCAGTGCGGCCAGGGTGCGGCACGGCTCGTCCGACACGTGCCGTGCCACCCCCTCGATCAGCGGGTAGAACTCCCGACCGTGGTTGCGGGCCTCGGTGACCCCGTCGGTGTAGAGCAGCAACTGGTCGCCGTCGGTGAACGGCAGTACCTGGAGGCTCGGGGTCTCACGGGTCAGGGCGCTCAGCCCCAGGGGCGGGGCCGGACGGGTCGGTTCGACGGCCATGACGTCGGCGCCGCGCACCAGCAGCGGAGGGGCGTGTCCGCAGTTGACCACTTCCATGCGCCCGGTCTGCGGGAAGCCGGCGACCACGGCGGTGACGAAGTCGTCGGCACCAAGGTTGCGGGTCAGGCTCCGCTCGATCCTGCCGACGACATCCAGGAGGTCCGGCTCGTCATAGGCGGCCTCGTGGAAGACACCGAGCACCAGAGCGGCGGTGCTCACCGCGGGCAGCCCCTTGCCGCGCACATCGCCGACGATCAGCCGGACCCCGTACGGGGTCGGCACCAGCGCGTAGAGGTCCCCGCCGATACGGGCCTCCGCCGCGGCGGCGCTGTAGCGGACAGCCACCTCGAACGGGCCGACCGTGGCGGGCACGGGCTTGAGGAGCGCGTGCTGGGCGGCCTCGGCGACCGAGCGGACGGCGGCCAGTACCCGTTCGCGACGCTCGCGCAGCGCGCTGGCCAGGCTGCTCGCCAGGGTGACGGCGACCAGTGCGGACAGCACGACGGCCTGATCACGGCCGGCCGCACCGCCATGGGCGCCGAGCGCGGCGGCCAGTGCCACGGCGAGGAAGCCGATACGGAGTACGCCCCGCGGCCTGCTGGTGGCGGCGGCCAGCGCGGGCCCGACGGCGAGCAGCGGCAGCCAGGTCATCCCGGCTCCGGTGACGAAGGCGAGGAGCGCCACGGCAGCGACGACCAGTGCGGGCACACCGGCGGCGAGGTGGGCGGCGGTGCGCGGCTGGTCCGACGACGCCTTCCGCAAGCCGGCCACCCGCTTCATGAGCCAGGTCGGCCGGGGGTCGTGCTGATGGTCTTGAGCCTGACTCATTCCTCGACTGCCACTCCCTGGTCCCTTGGCGTACGCCTGAGCGTCCGTTTTGTCCAGAAAACAGGGGTATGCGGGTGCGCCACAAGGGCAGGGTTTTCAGATAGTGAGCGAAAGACCCCTGGTCACGCGGCTCGCCGTCGGGACCAGCCGCGCCCGGACCTGATCGACCTGGGAGAGCCGGTCCGCCCGCAGGGAGACACCCAGCGAGCCGAGCATGTGCCCGCTGTAGACGGGCACCGCGACGCATACCGTTCCGAGGGCGTACTCCTCCAGGTCCATGACGGCCGGGGCCGCGGGCGACGAGGCGAGTCGTCGCAGCAGTTCGGAACGGTGGGTGATGGTGCGGGGCGTGAGATCGGCGAGCGGGTGCCGGGAGAGGTAGTCGTTGCGGGAGTCGTCGTCGAGCTCGCGCAGCACGCATTTGCCCAGCGCCGTGGCGTGCCCGGCATCCTCGAATCCCACCCAGAGGTCGACCCGGGGTGCCCGGGGGCCGTCGACGATCTCGGCCACCCGGATCTCACCCTCCTCGTAGAAGGTCAGATACGCGGCTGCCGACAGCTCGTCGCGCAGCGCGGTGAGCACGGGACGGATCCGGGTGAGCTGTGCCTGCCCACGGCTGCCCGTGTGCAACGCATACAGCTTGTCGCCCATGACGAACCCGCCGTCGTCCAGCTTCCGCAGATAGCCGTCGTGGACCAGCGTCCGCAGCAGGTGATAGGTGGTGGCCAGGGGCAGCCCCGCCTCGCGTGCCAGCTGCTTCGCCGGAGCACCGCCCTCGTGTGCCCCCACGACTTCCAACAGGCGGAAGGCTCGCTGCACCGAAGCGATGAGCGTAGGACCGTCCTGAGCACCCACACCACAAGCTTGCGCCCGGTGCATCGCGCGAGCAAGGTCGCTCGGCGGGCGGGCGGCCGGTCGCTCCCGGGGCCGGATGTGTCCCGCGGCCGAAAATGCTTGGACCGGTCGTCCGCGACCGGTCTAGGGTGACCCTGTTCTCGCGGCGGCCGACGGCTGCCGCGCTCAGCTGTGAAAGACCGGGAGGTGCGTACTGATGACTGTCTTTGCGATGGGCGCTGCCCGCATCAGGAAGTTCATCCATTCCACCCCCGTGGTCTCCGGCTGACTCGACTTGTCACCATTTCCCGCGCGCTGCCGCGCGGAGCCGGGACCGCTCCTTTTCGAAGGGTCATCCCGTTGTTCGACCTCCCTCTTTCTGCTGCGCACCCATTGACCGCCTATGGCTGGGACGACGGGTTCGCGGAGAGTTTTCTCCCCTTTGCCGGGCAGGGGATTTTGCCCGGCCGAATCGTCCGCGTGGACCGCGGCCGGGTGGATGTCGTCGTGCCCGACGGCGCCGGCGTCCGGACGGTCCTGGCGGATACCGCGCTGGTGGCCACGAGCGACCCGATGCGGGTGCCGTGCACCGGCGACTGGGCCGTGATCGACCTCGGCAACGGGCGGGTGGGCGCCCATATCGACGGTGTGGTGCGGGCGTTGCTGCCGCGGCGTACGGCCTTCGTACGGTCCACGTCGTCCAAGCGTTCCGAGGGCCAGGTGCTGGCCACCAACGTCGACACCATCGTCATCTGTGTGTCGCTCGGGGGCGAGTTGGACCTCGGGCGGATCGAGCGGTTCCTCGCGCTGGCGATGTCCAGCTCGACCGCTGCGGGACCGCTGCCGGTGTCCGCGCCCTCCGGGGAGCGCGGGGCCCAGCCGCTGGTGGTGCTGACCAAGGCGGATCTGGCCGGGGATCCGGACGGGGTGGCGCATCTCGTCGCGGATACCGGGTCCGTGGCTCCCGGGGTACAGGTGCTGGCGGTCAGCTCGGCGACCGGCGAGGGGCTCGATGTGCTGTCCGCCGTGCTCGCGGGCGGTACGTCCGTACTGCTGGGACAGTCCGGCGCGGGCAAGTCCACGCTGGCCAACGCCCTGCTCGGCGCGGGTGTGCAGGAAGTCCAGGCCACACGTGACCGGGACGGCAAGGGGCGGCACACCACGACCACGCGGGATCTGCTGACGCTGCCCGGCGGCGGGGTGCTGATCGATACGCCGGGGCTGCGCGGCGTCGGGATGTGGGACGCGGAGGCCGGTCTCGCGCGGACGTTCTCGGATGTCGAAACGCTGGCCGAGGAGTGCCGCTTCCATGACTGCGCGCATCAGGGGGAGCCCGGCTGCGCGGTGCAAGAGGCCGTCGAGAGCGGGGAGTTGCCCGTACGCCGGCTGGAGAGCTACCGGAAACTGCTGCGCGAGAACCAGCGCATCGTGGCGAAGACGGACGCCCGGATGCGCGCGGAGATCCGACGGGACTGGAAGCAGAAGCAGGCGCTCGGACGGCACATGATGGAGCGGAAGCGGGGGCCGCTGAGGTGAGGTGAGCGGTGCGGGCGGGCCGCCCCGGGGGCCCGCCCGACGCCCGGCCTCAGGGGCCGGCCCGCCCCAAGAAACGCCATGTCCGATTTCCGCCAGTCGCGGCGCCGCGCACGCCGCACACTGGGGGAGTGATGGACGACGAGACCAGGTACGAAGCGGTGTCCAGCCGGGACGCGCGGTTCGACGGGGAGTTCTTCTTCGCGGTGGTGACGACCGGCATCTACTGCCGGCCCAGCTGCCCCGCGGTCACTCCCAAGCGGGTGAATGTGCGGTTCTTCCCGTCGGCCGCGGCCGCGCAGACGGCCGGCTTCCGGGCCTGCCGCCGGTGCCGGCCGGACGCCGTACCCGGCTCCGCCGAGTGGAATGTGCGCGCCGACCTGGTGGGACGCGCCATGCGGTTCATCGGGGACGGCGTGGTCGACCAGGAGGGCGTCGGCGGGCTGGCGCGGCGGCTGGGCTACAGCGCGCGCCAGGTGCAGCGGCAGCTGACCGCGGAGCTCGGCGCGGGGCCGGTGGCGCTGGCCCGCGCCCGCCGGGCGCACACCGCCCGGGTGCTGCTGCAGACCACGACGCTGCCGGTCACCGAGCTGGCCTTCGCGGCCGGCTTCGCCAGCATCCGGCAGTTCAACGACACCATGCGGGAGATCTACGCCGGTACGCCCAGCGAACTGCGGGCGGCGGCCGGGCGCGGGGGCGCCGCCCG
>NZ_QUAC01000050.1 GCF_003389455.1 Streptomyces inhibens
ATCATCCCCGCCGTCCTGCACTACTACATGAACTTCGTGCCCGGCGCCGACGAAGAAGGCGTGGTCCGCTTCCTGCTCGCCGCGGGCGCCATCGGCATGCTCTTCAAGGAGAACGCCTCCATCTCCGGCGCCGAGGTCGGCTGCCAGGGCGAGGTCGGCTCCGCCTGCTCGATGGCCGCCGGCGCCCTCGCCGAGGTCCTCGGCGGCAGCCCCGAACAGGTCGAGAACGCCGCCGAAATCGGCATGGAACACAACCTCGGCCTGACCTGCGACCCCGTCGGCGGCCTCGTCCAGATCCCCTGCATCGAACGCAACGGCATGGCCGCCGTCAAGGCCGTCACCGCCGCGAAGATGGCGATGCGCGGCGACGGCAGCCACAAGGTCTCCCTCGACAAGGTCATCAAGACCATGAANGGAACAGGCCCTGACCAGCGCGTTTGCTTCTTTGAGCGCTGATCAGGGCCTTCCCCGCTCACGCGGCGGAAAGTCCCTGGACCGTGTAGCCGATGCCTGCACGGAGGGCCGGGCACGGAGGGCGATCACTCAATAACAAGAGTTTTGTTAAAGTAGATCCATGACCACCTCCTCCGCTCCCGGCGAAGGCCCCGTCCGTCCGGTCTCCGTCTCCCTCCACGAAGGCACCATCGCCGCCCTCAAGGAACGCACCGGCAAGCGAGGCATGTCCGCCTACGTCGAAGCTCTCATCCAGCGCCAGCTGGAGCGGGACCGGCTGCGCGAACTCATCGAAGACGCCGAAGCCGAACACGGCCCCGTGGACCAAGTAGCGGTCGAGGCCAAGCGAGCCGTCCTGCGCGGTGACACGGTCGGCTCGGCGGACGCCGCGTGAGCGGGACACTCATCCTGGACTGCGAGGGGCTGTCCAAACTCGTACGACGCTCCCCTGAACTCACCGAGTGGCTGGCTGCGGCCGAGGCCGAGGACATCCGCGTGGTCACCAGCTCCGTCACGCTCGTCGAAGCACGCGACCCCAAGGTCAACCAGGCTCGCTTCGACTACGCCGACTCCCGCGTGAACGTCATCCCGCCCACCGAAGCCGTCGCCCGCCACGCCAGCAAGCTCCTCGCCGCTGCCGGCCTGCACGGCCACAAGTGCGCCCTCGACGCCATCGTGACCGCCACCGCACTCGCCTCGCCCGCCCCTGTAACCGTCCTGACGTCGGACCCCGAGGACCTCCTCATGCTGTGCGGCCCCGGCGTCCGCATCGTCAAGGTGTGACCTGCGCGGCCGCGGCTCAACGGAACGCGGGTATCCCTGCGTGTGCTCAGCCCGCAGCCCGTCTGCGTCCCATCCTTCGGCCACGGCCCCGACGGTAGTGCGCCACCTCCCTTTACCGGGCGGCGGAGGCCTTCTCAAGAAGCGAAGTGAGAATGGGCTCGGCATGGGTCCATAGCAGCGCGCCGCCGGTCCCCGGTACGACACGGCGATGCGCACCGGGCATACGGGTGGCGAGGAGTGCTCCGTTGTCGGGAGAGTGGCTGGTGTCCCGCTCGCCGTACCAGATGTCGACCGGGACAGCGATCTCGTCGAGGGCGAACGGCCACCGGCCCATGGCCAGGACCGTGTCGCGGGCGTAACCGGCCGCACCTTGGACAAAGCCCTCGTCCAAAGCCCTGCGGTAGGCAACCGCGAAATCAGGATCCTGGTACACGGCAAGGTCGCACCCCGGACTCGCGGTCATGACCATGCCCCACATCGCCTCCGCACCGAAGCCCGCGAAGAACTCCTCGGCGCCCACCGGGTCGCTCGCGGTCCGCTCGACGAGGCCGCGCAGATCCGCCGCCAGCGTGGAAGCGAACTCCGGCGCGGCGACCTCATCCGCCCCGGAGACGACAGCCAGCGCGGAGGCGACGCCCTCCTCGGCACAGGCGAGAGCGAACGGCGCACCTTGCGAGTTCCCGACCACAGCCGGGCGCCCCAGCCCTCGTAGCACGCCGAGTTGACGGATGTCACCGGCGAAGTCGGAGAACGTCCGGCCGGGTGCAGGTGTGGAGACACCGAGCCCCGGGCGGTCCACGGAGACAAGACGCACTCCGAGCGCCTCAACGACACCTGCGCCGAAACCGAGCCACCGGCTCGTAGCCGCACCCGGACACAACACAACGGGCACCCCGTCCGGCGGCCCCCACTCGGCCCACCCGAGCAACCGTCCATCGGACAGGCGGCTCTCGCCGAGCCGGGCAGGTTCGTCGGCGAACACAGTCATGATCAACATCATGGTCATGGACGGGGCGCTTCGCACCGGATTTTCGCCGTAGCGCTGTCCAGGGCGAACGTTGTCTGATGCGGCACCAGGGCGTGTCCGCGACCGTACTTTCGGCTGGCGGGCTCACCCTCACGGCGGAGGCACGACAGAGGCAGGGCGCCGCACTGTGGACGGAAAGCCCACCCGTGTCAGGAGAGTCAGTGACCACCACCGTGCCCGAGTCGCCCCCCGTGCCCGTCCCCGTGCCCCGGCGCCGTATCGACGCGCTCGATGCCCTGCGGGGATTCGCGCTCTGCGGGATTCTGCTGGTCAACATTCCGCAGATTACCTATATGCGGGGTTACAGGGTGCCCGGTGAGTTGCTGCCGGTGCGCGAAGCACTGGACCTGTTCGTCCAGCACCGGTTCTTTCCCCTGTTTTCCTTCCTCTTCGGGCTGAGCTTCGTCTTCTTCTACGAGGGCGCCGCGGCGCGCGCAGCCAAGCCCCGCGTTCTGCTGTTGCGGCGGCTCGTGGCGCTGGCTGTGCTGGGCGTCGGGCACCACGTTTTGCAACCGGGTGAGGCACTGCTGCCGTATGCGATCGTCGGTCTGCTCGTACTGCTGCCCACTGCCCGGCTGTCGCGCCGGCTGGTGCTGATCGGCGGCATCGTCCTGACCGTGGCCGGTACGACCTTGGTCAGCGGGGGGCAAGCGGTGATCCCGGGGCTGTTCCTGCTGGGTGCGGCGACCGCCCGCTACGGCATCGCGGACACGCTGGAGCGGCGTGGCGGCCAACTGGCCCTGCTGCTCGCGGTGTCCGCGCCCGCCGCCGTGGCCGCCGCCTTCTGGCAGCAGGACGCCTGGGCGACCAGCCTCGGCCCCCGCGCGGCGTCCATTGCCGGGCTGCTGATGGCCCTCGCCTACGCCTGCGGCTTCCTGCTGCTGTTGCGCACCCCCCTGCGTGGCGCCATGGCGGCGGTCTTCGCGCCGCTGGGCCGGATGGCGCTGACCAACTACCTCACCGCGACGTTGATCATTGTCGCCGTCGCACCCGTGCTGGGACTGTTCGAGTCCACCCGTTGGGGCGCGGCGCTCGGCCTGGCTGCCGTCATCCTCGCCGTGCAGACCGTCCTGAGCCACCTGTGGCTGAACGCCTTCCGGTACGGGCCGCTGGAGTGGGCCTGGCGGTGTGTGACCTGGTGGCAGCTGGTGCCGATCACCAAGTCGCAGGGCCGGCGCGGGAACTGAGCCCCAGGGCCTGTCCGATGGGTCGGCCGGGCCCTACGACCGGAGAATCAGCAGGCCGTGACAAGGCCCGTCTCCCAGGCCCAGGCGGCGATCTCGACGCGGTTGCGCAGCCGCAGTTTGGCCTGGATGCCGGTCAGATGTGTCTTGACGGTGGACAGGGTGATGGACAGTTCGTCGGCGATCTCCTGGTTGGTGCGGCCGCGGGCCACCAGGCGTACGACCTCACGTTCGCGCTCGGACAGCGAGGTGAGCGGTGCGAGCCCGGCGGCCTGCGAAGGGGGCCGTCCGGCCAACGGCCCCTGTTGTTCGCCCAGATGCTCCAGGAGGCGCAGGGTCACCGCCGGCGAGACCAGCGCGTCGCCGCGGGCCGCGGCCCGTACCGCCTCCAGCAGCAGCTCCGGCCCGGCGTTCTTGAGCAGGAACCCCAGCGCGCCCGCGCGCAGCGCCCCGTACAGGTAGTCGTCCTGGTCGAAGGTGGTGACCACGACGACCTTGAGCGGGGCGACGGCACCGGTGCCCGCCAGCGCGCGGGTGACGTCCAGGCCGTCCAGCTTCGGCATCCGCACGTCGACCAGACACACATCGGGGCGCAGCCGCCGGGCCAGCTCCACGCACCGGGCGCCGTCGCCGGCCTCCCCCACCACCTCCAGGTCCGGCTGGGCGTCGATGATCAGCCGGAATCCGGTGCGCACCATCTCCTGGTCGTCCGCGATCAGGACCCGGGTGCGCGCGCTGGGCAGAGCATTCATGCCGGTGATCCTCCCAGCCCGGGCGCGGCGGTGACGGGGCGCTGCGGGCGTACGGGGAACGTGCCTGTCACCTGCCAGCCACCGTCGGGGGTGGGGCCGGTGGTAAGCGTGCCGCCGACCACCTCGATGCGCTCGCGCAGGCCGATGAGGCCGAAGCCCCCGCTCCTTCCGCCGGGAGGCATCGCACCTTGCGAGGGTGGGCCGTTGACCACTTCCGCCGTGAGTGTCCCGGGGCTCGCCGTCAGGCCGACGCGTGCGTCCCGCGCGCCGGGCGCATGTCGGGTGATGTTGGTCAGGGCCTCTTGGACGAGGCGGTGCACGGTGGTTTCCACCTCGGGGTCGAGTTCGGCCGCACGTGCCTCGGCGGACACGTCCAACCGGACGGTGGGGTGGCCTGCCTGCCCGAACCGGGATATGAGCAGGGCCAGTTCGGCCAGGAGATCGTCGGGGCGCACGGTGCCGCGGTCCTGCTCGCGCAGGACGCGTACCAGGCGATGCATGGAGTCCAGGGTTTCGTTGCCCGCCTTTTCGATGCCGCGAAGCAGCGGCTCCACCTGCTCGGGGGCGTGCTCGCGGATGGCCAGGGCGGCCTGGGCCTGAACGACCATGCCGGTGACGTGGTGGGCGACGAAGTCATGCAGATCATGGGCGAGTTGCAGCCGCTCCCCTTCGCGTACGGCGATGATCGCCCTGGCCCTGCGGTCGTCCAGCATCCGCAGATGGCAGCCGAACCCGGCCGCGGCCACGGCGGCCAGCAGCAACAGGGAGGAGAACCCGGACCAGTGCGCGACATACCGCAGCCCGCTGCGCGCCGGCCCGGCCACGATCGTCGCACCGAGCAGCAGGCACAGGCCGAGTGCGGCCCATGGCCGGGCCGTGCGCGCGGTGCGGGCAAGGAGCACAAGGAGCACGGCGGACTCCAGCGTCCCCGAGCCCGGCCCGTCCTCCGGCGCCCATGCCAACCACCCGGTCACCGTCAACGACAGCACCGCGGCCACGGCAGCGCGCCCCTCGATCCGCACCCGCACGGGCGCGAACACCACCACCGCCATGGCCACCCCCGACAGCACCGGCAGCCACGCACCGGCGGGAAGGGTGCGCATGTACTCCAGGGGCATGCGGCTCCAGATGTCCGCCAGCCCCATCAGCAGGAGCCACGCCGTGATCAGCGCGGCCAGGGTGCGCCGCCCTCTCGGCGACAGGGCGGGAAAGCCATCTTCGTCCATGCATCAAATCTACGGATGCATCGTCAACCGATCACGGTGCATCTCGTCCTGACCACGCCGCTATCTGCCGATCTCCCAGGCGAACGGCGGGAGTTCACGGGCCCGGGAGTAGATGTCCAGGGCGTGCTGCGCGGGGACGAAGGGGTGCACACGGGCGCCTTCGAGGCCGGCCAGCAGGCGGGCGCAGTGCTGGACGCAGCCGGCGACCTCCCGGCCGTTGCGGTCGACGATGGTGGCGGCGTCGTGCGGGCCCTCGCACGGGGTGGGGTCCTTGGCCGCGGCGGCCGGGCAGCGGCCGTGCGGGGCGGTGGGTGGTGCGGCGCCCTCGTGGGCCGACGGGTGCGGGAGTGGCTGGTTCATTCGCGATGTCCCCCTGATGGTGCGGTGGTACCTGCCGTGAGCGGTGCCGGTGGCCGGATCGCTCCCATGGCCCCGGCGCCCAGGACAGTGCTGCTCGGTGCGGGACGCGTCCATGCCGCCTTGGGGAAGACCTTGTCCGATCGTCAGCTATTCATGGGAATGCGCTTCTGGGGGCCGGATTCAGGAGCGGTCGGGGCGGCGGAGGGCGAACGGCTCCAGGAGCAGGGCGAGGGCGAGCAGGGCGGCGGCCAGGAGCCAGCCGCCGAGGACATCGCCGGGCCAGTGGACGCCCAGGTAGACGCGGGTGAGGCCGACCCCGGCGGCCCAGAGGGCGAGCACCGCGCACCAGGTGCGGGCGACGGAGGGTCGGGCGCGCTGTGCGATGCCCCAGGCCAGCAGTCCGGCCGCGAGCGCCGAGGTGGTGGCGTGGCCGGAGGGGAACGCATAGCCGGAGGCGTGCCCGGCCCAGTCGGCGGCCGGCGGGCGGGGGCGGGCGAGCAGTTCCATCAGGCCGTAACGGATCGCCTGCCCGACGGCGAGGACGGCCACGGCGCAGGTCACCGCGCGGAGCCGGCCGAGGGCGCTCCGGCCGGCCAGCAGGCCGGCGAGTACGGCCATCGCGTACGGGATCACGCCGGTGCCGGTGGCCGTCAGCGCGCGGGCCAGGGAGCGCAGCGGCTCCCCGTGGTGTGCCGTGGTCCAGTGGACGGCGCCCCGTTCGGGGGCGAGCGGGGCTCCGTGCCGTACGGAGACGGTGACGGCCGCGGCGGCGAAGAGCGCCGCGCAGACCGCGGCGAGGGCGATGAGCGGGCCGGTACCGGGCCGTCGGTGCGGGCCGGGGCGGAGGCCGGGGCCCGGCCCGGGCCGGTGGCCGCCTTCCGGTTCCCGTCCGGACGCCGTCACCTCGCGGCCACCAGGGGGCGCAGCCGGGTGGCGCGGAGGCGGTCGACGGCGGGGGCCGCGCGGCGGGCGAGCGGGGTGAGCCCCCCAGCGATGAGGGCGCCGACGAGCAGTCCGACGGCGACATCGTGCGGGTAGTGGGCGCCGACCCATATGCGTGAGGCGGCCATCAGCAGGGCTGCCGGGACGGCGATCCGGCCGAGCCGCCGGTCGCACAGCAGCAGGGCGACCGCGGCGGCCGCCGCGACGGCGGAGTGGTTGCTGGGGAACGACCAGTCGCCGAGTCCCGGGCAGGCCTCGACGGTGACGGTGTGGAGCGTCTGACAGGGCCGCTGTTCGGCGAAGCGGCCCTTGACGAGGTTGTCGACGAGAAAGGCGGCGACCACGACGAGGGGGGTGGCCAGCACCGTCGCCATGGCGCCGGGCGCGCCGTGCCGGGCCCGCCACCAGCCGATCAGCATCAGGACGGCGAAGAGGGCGAGGCCGTAGTCGGTCCAGTAGGTGATCAGGGTGTTCACGCCGTGCGGGGTGTGCTGGGCGAGAGCGGTGATCCGGGTGTACGGGCCGCCGTCGATCGAGGCTCCGCCGAAGGCGAGGTGGTTCACGGGGGTTCTCCTTGGCGGCGTGGCGCCTCGTGCGGGGTGCGGTGGTGCGGGGTGGTGCGCAGCCGTGCGGGGGTCAGGTGCCGGGTGGCGTCCGGGGGCCGGTCGTCGTTGCCGGGCGCTTGCGGGAGCGGAGCAGTTCGACGGCGAGCGGGGTCAGCGACACCAGCACCACGAGGGCGACCAGCGGCAGCAGATAGCGGTCGACGTTCGGTACGGACGCGCCCAGGGCGTATCCGGCGAGGGTGAGGCCGAGGGTCCAGATCAGGCCGCCGGTGATCTGCCAGAGGGTGAAGGTGCGGGCGGGCACGTTCAGGGCGCCGGCCAGCGGGTTCAGGACGGTGCGGACGACGGGGACGAAGCGGGCGAGGACGATGGCCTTGGCGTGGCCATAGCGGGCCAGGTACTCCTCGGCGCGGGCGGCGCCCTCGTGCAGCCGGCGGGCGCGGCTGCGGGTCAGCAGGGCGCGGCCGCCGCGTCGGCCGATCCAGTAGCCGGTCTGGGATCCGGCGAGCGCGCCGACCGCGGCGGCCACGAGCACCGGCGGCAGGGCGAGGTGCACGGCGCCGCCGGTGCCGGGGGCGCACAGCAGTCCGGCGGTGAACAGCAGGGAGTCGCCGGGCAGGAAGAAGCCGACCAGCAGTCCGGTCTCGGCGAACAGCACGACGGCGACGCCCAGCGCGCCGAACGCCGCGAGCAGCGAACCGGCGTCGAGCACATTGACGGCGGCCTGGGTCACGCCTGTCACCTGCGCAAATGCGGCGGCTACGGCCATGTCGGCGGGCCCTCCCATAATGGGTTGCGGGCCTGCCGTGCGGCCGACCCGACCGACTACAGTCACGTAGACGGTCTACGGAACTGTAGACGACGAAAAGGTGAAGGGCGTTCCATGTCGGAGACATCACCCGTCCAGCGGCGCCCGTCCGGCGAGCTGGAGGCGAGCGTGCTCGCGGCGCTCTGGGCGGCCGAGGGGCCGCTGAGCCCCGCCGAGGTGCAGAACGCGCTGGGCGGCCGGCTCGCCCGTACGACCGTCACCACGATCCTCACCCGGCTGCACGACAAGGGCGCGGTGTCCCGCTCCCGGGCCGGCCGCGGCTTCGTGTACTCGCCGATACAGGACTCCGCGGGGCTGACCGCCCGGCGGATGCGCAGCGAGCTCGACAAGCAGGACGACCGCACCACCGCGCTCGCCCGCTTCGTCTCGCAGCTGACCAGCGAGGACGAGCAGCTGCTGCGGTCGCTTCTGGAGGGTGCCGACGGCGCCCCGGAGGAGCCGGCCGCAGGGCAGCGGTCCGGCCCCGGGGCCGCCCCGTGATCGTCGCCGTGTGGATTCCGCTGCTGATGCCGCTGCTCGCGGTGCCGGCCGCCCGTCGGCTGGCGGAGTCGCTGCCGCCGCGCGCCGCGGCCTGGCTGCTGACCGGCTGTGCCGTCGCGCTGGCCGGCTGTACGACCGCGGCGCTCGGCCTGCTGGTGGCCGCCGGGGCGCTGCGGCTGCCGCCGGTCGCCGCCCTGGGCCATCTCTCCCTGCCGCTGCTCGGCGGCGATCCCGCCGTGACGGTCCCCGCGGCGTATGTCGCCGGTGGGCTGCTCACCCTCTGCGCGCTCGCCGTCGTCCACCGCGCCCGGCGCCACGGCACCGAGCTGCGCACCGCCCGGCGCAGCGCCGAGGCACACCCCGTGTCCGGCGACCTGTGTGTCCTGCCGGACTCCACGCCCGACGCCTACGCCCTGCCGGGGCGGCCGGGCCGGGTGGTGGTCACGGCCGGCATGCTGCGGGCGCTGCCGGCGGCCGAGCGGGAGGCGCTGTTCGCCCATGAGCGTGCCCATCTCGCGGGCCGGCACCATCTGTTCCTGCTCACGGTCGCGCTGACCTCGGCCTGCCATCCGCTGCTCCGCTCGCTGCGGGCCCCGCTGGCGTACGCCCTGGAGCGCTGGGCCGATGAAGCGGCCGCGTCCCGGGTGGGCGACCGCCGGGTCACGGCCCGGGCCATCGGCCGCGCCGCGCTGGCCGCCCGCCCGCATGACCGGGGGCCGCTCCGTCCCGGCGCCGTCCTCGCCGCGACG
>NZ_QUAC01000053.1 GCF_003389455.1 Streptomyces inhibens
ATCATCCCCGCCGTCCTGCACTACTACATGAACTTCGTGCCCGGCGCCGACGAAGAAGGCGTGGTCCGCTTCCTGCTCGCCGCCGGCGCCATCGGCATGCTCTTCAAGGAGAACGCCTCCATCTCCGGCGCCGAGGTCGGCTGCCAGGGCGAAGTCGGCTCCGCCTGCTCGATGGCCGCCGGCGCCCTCGCCGAGGTCCTCGGCGGCAGCCCCGAACAGGTCGAGAACGCCGCCGAAATCGGCATGGAACACAACCTCGGCCTGACCTGCGACCCCGTCGGCGGCCTCGTCCAGATCCCCTGCATCGAACGCAACGGCATGGCCGCCGTCAAGGCCGTCACCGCCGCGAAGATGGCGATGCGCGGCGACGGCAGCCACAAGGTCTCCCTCGACAAGGTCATCAAGACCATGAAGGAAACCGGCGCCGACATGAGCGTCAAGTACAAGGAGACCGCACGCGGCGGACTCGCGGTGAACATCATCGAATGCTGAATCGCATGCCGAATCGGTGCCGGCGAAGGGTCGGCGAGTGCGCGCAGCAGGGTCTCTACCGCTGCCCGCCGTCCGCTTCCGCGCCGTCGCGCGGCTCGATGCGGAAGGTGAACGCGGCGCCTCCGGGGTCGACCGCGGTCGCCCCGCCGTCGACGGTGAGTACCGCCCCGTTGACGAAGGACGCGGCGGGTGAAAGCAGCCAGCTGATTGCCTCCGCGACCTCATGGGGCTCGCCGGGGCGGCCTGTGGGGAGGAGCCGGGTGGCCTCCTCGTAGGCGGCAGCCACGCCGCCGTCCGCCAGCCCGGCCTCCTCGGCGAATCGCGCCATGCGCCGGTCGGCCATCTCCGTACGTACCCAGCTGGGGCAGACGATGTTGGCGCGGAGCCCGTCCCGTCCGTAGTCGACGGCCAGCGAGCGGCAGAGCTGGAGCAGGGCCGCCTTGGAGGTGGCATAGGCGGCGTTGCCCTCACCGTTGCGCAGGGCGGAGACCGAGGCGACCGCGACGACCGCGCCACGTGCCGCCAACAGGTGGGGAAGAGCGGCGCGTTGGAGGAGGAACGGGCCGGTGACGTTGGTGGTCATGACGGCCTCCCAGTCCGCCACCGACAGATCGCCGACGGACCCGCCGCGGGCGATACCGGCGTTGAGCACCAGCCCGTCGAGCCGCCCGTACGTGGACACGGTGGCATCGACGAGTTCCTGCACCGCCGCGGGATCGGCGGCGTCGGAGGGGTGGGCCAGCGCTCCGGTCTCCTCGGCGATGCGCTGCAGCGGTTCGGGCCGGCGCCCGGAGATGACCACCTGGTGGCCGGCCGCCCGCAGCAGCCGGGCGGTGGCGGCGCCGATGCCCGTACCACCGCCCGTCACGATGACAACGCGCTGTTCCGCCATGGTCGTTCAAGCCTCCGAAGGTGGTCGTGAGTGATCGAGTACCGGCGTCGCGATCATACGTACGGACGACGCCTACCGGGCGAACACTTCCGGCCGCTTACGGATCACCGCCGACCACCCTCCCCCGGCTTCCCGTCAGGCCACGCCCAGTTGGCGGGCGGCGGCATCGACGGTCTGGGTGAGCAGGACGGCGATGGTCATCGGGCCGACGCCGCCGGGGACCGGGGTGAGCAGGGAGGCGCGGGCGCTCGCCGACTCGAAGTCCACATCGCCGACGTTGCCGGGGTTGTAGCCGGCGTCGATCACGACGGCGCCGGGCTTGATGTGCTCGCCGTGCAGGAAGCGGGGCCGGCCGACGGCGGCTATCAGGACATCGGCCTCCCTGGTGATCGAGGCGAGGTCGGTGGTGCGGGAGTGGCAGTAGGTGACGGTGGCGTTGCGGCCGAGCAGCAGCATCCCGACGGGCTTGCCGAGGATCGCGCTGCGGCCGACCACGACGGCGTGCTTACCGGTCAGATCGACCTCGTAGTGGTCCAGGAGGCGGAGGATGCCGCCGGGCGTGCAGGAGGCGAAGCCGTCCAGGCCGAAGCTCATCGCGGCGAAGGAGTGGAAGGTGACCCCGTCGACGTCCTTCTCGGGGGCGATCGCCTCGAAGGCGGCGCGCTCGTCGATGTGCGGGCCGACCGGGTGCTGGAGCAGGATGCCGTGCACGTCGGGGTCCTGCGACAGCGCGGCGATCGTGCCGACCAGCTCCGCGGTCGTGGTCGCGGCGGGCAGTTCGACATGCCGGGACCGGATCCCGGCCTTCTCGCAGCGGGCGCGCTTCATGCGTACGTACGTCACCGAGGCGGGGTCTTCACCCACCAGCACGGTCGCCAGGCAGGGGGCCCGGCCGGTCTGCCGGGTGAGGTCCGCCGCGCGTTCCGCGGCCTGTCCGACGATGCGGCGGGCCAGTGCGCTGCCGTCCATGAGACGGGCGGTCGAGGACATGGGGTGCTCCTGAGCGTCGTTGACGGATCGCCCAGGCGCGCGGCACTGACCATGACCGGCCGAGCCGCTCCCCGGTGGTACTCCACCCAAGCGCCAGTCACGGCTCGGCGCCCACTGTAATCGACGCCGGGACGCCGATGAGGGGCGGCATCACGTACCTCCGTGACCTGGCGCCGAGAGGGGCGGCGTGGTGGAGGTGGTGGCCTCCCAGTGGCTGAGGATGCCGTCCCAGTCGTGCTGGGCCGCGGTGATCGCGTTGGCGTCCCAGGTGGCGGGCGCATGGGAGGGCTGCTGCTCCTCGTACACCTGGTACGTCTGGTAGTCGGGGTAGTTCTGGTGATTCTGATGGTTCTGGTGGTTTTGGTAGTGCTGGTAATTCTGGTACGGCTGCTGCTTCCAGGGCTCGTGTTCGTAGTGCTCCCCCGGGGGCTGCTGTGGTCGCTCTCGCCAGGCCAGATGCGGGGTCTCCGGCTGTGGGGTGCTCTGGAGCTTGGCCATCCGCCGGTGGCGTCCGGTGCGGTCCGATTGCGGGGGCGAGGTGTGCCGGTTTTCGGCGGACAGCTGCTGGGCGCGTGCCACGAGGAGCCTGACGTCGAGGCCGAGTTCGGTGGCGAGTGCGGTGAGGTCAACTCCGGTGTGCCAGCTGCTCATCAGGACCGCGTCCAGAGCCGGTGCCCAGCCCGGTTCGCCGGTCTGGGGCGCGGGGGCCTGGGGCGGGGCGGTGTGCGGCGCGGTGGTGTGTGGCGCGGTGGTGTGCGGCGTGGTGGGCGGGCCCGCCGTGGTCCGGTGCTCGGCGACCGGGGCCGTCGTGGCGGGGCCCGCGGTGGCCTGGCCCTCGGGGTGTGCGGTGGCCTGTTGCACCGGGTGCTGCTCCGCGGGCGGTTCCTCACGCGCGGGCTGCGCGAGCAGGCTCTTGGCGACCGCGCGGGCGTCATCCTTGCCCACCGTGCGGCGGGCCAGGCGCACTTCGCGCTCCTCCAGGCCGAGCAGGTCCGCCACCACCGCATCGCTGCCCACGGTCACGGCGAAGGCGGCCAGGGTCCGCGAACGGCGGGCCTCGGCCTCGTCGAGGAGTCCCTGCGTCCGGCGGACCTCGTCATCGCTGCTGCAAAACGCCTGTGCGAGTACCGCGTGGCGCTCCCACAACTCCCTCGGTTCCATGACTGCGACAACGTTCCTTCGCCCGGATTGGCCCGCTTCTCGGCTATAGATCACTGCATAAGGTGATATTCGATGGAGTTACGCCCCTGCCTACGGGACGTATGGAGCCGGAGCCGTAAAAATACGCAGTGACCACATGCTCGCAGAATCGTTTCTACGGCCATGAGCGCCCCTTCCTCCGGCACCGTCGCAGGTCACGGACAGACTTTCCTTCCCCGCCCCGGGGCCGCACCGCGGTGGATCACCTCCGAGATTGTCCGGCAGACACCGCTGTACGCGGGACTGGCGAAGCTCTGGACAGAGCGGGATGCCACGGTGCCCGGCGTCGCCGATCCCGAGTGGCAGCGACTGGTCTCCTACCGTGCGCTGATGGAGGAGACCGAGACCGCCCTCACGGCCCTGCGGCCGCATCGCGCACCCGATGTGCTGCCCTCCAGAAAGTCGGTCCCGGCCGCCCGCCCGCCCCGGCTGGATGCCTGAAGCCCGGGTGCGCCGGCCGCCCGGAACGGGCGACCTGAAGGGGCGCCCGGCCCGGAGTACCGTTGAGTTGTCGAGATGCCCCGCTGGCCGGCCTCCTGGCCGGCAGCGGCTTTGACCAGCGACGGAGCCCGGGTGAGCGCGACGGATGACACGGACTTCAGCCCGATCGGAGTGATCGGGCGGGTCACCGTCTCGATCCCGACCGATGGCCCGGGCGAGGTGCTGCTGCCCGTACGCGGCGGGACCGAGGCCTTCGCCGCCTGGTCCCAGGAACCCATCGCCCGGCATACGCAGGTCATCGTGGTGGACCACACCTCGGCGCGGTCGGTGATCGTCGCGCCGCTGCCTGCCTGATGCCCCGGCCGTCCTCCGGCCACTACGGGCCAGATGGGCAATCCCCCACCCCCTTCACCTTCGTCCAACCGTCCCCGCACACAAACCGAGGCCGGTCGCACCGACCAGGAGCCTTCCGATGCTGTTCTGGCATGTACCCGCGCCGAACGAGGCGCTGTTGATCTCCGGCTCGAAGAGCCGGGCCGGGGATGCCCAATTCCGTATCGTCACGGGCCATGGCCGCTGGGTCATGCCCGTCAAGCAGAAGGCGAGTCTGCTGTCGCTGTCGCTGCGGGAGGCGGAGATATCCGAGGACTGCGTCACCCAGCAGGGCATCCGGCTCGCCGTCCGGGCGGTCGCCGTCTTCAAGGTGGGTGACGACCATCCGTCGATCGCCAACGCCGCGCGCCGGTTCCTGGACGAGCAGGCCACCATGGAAGAGCTGGTGGGGCGGATCTTCGCCGGTCACCTGCGTTCGATCGTCGGCGGGCTGACCGTCGAGCAGATCATCCGGGAGCGGGACCGGGTCGCCCAGGAGGTCAAGGAGGGCAGCCACTCCGAGATGGAGAAGCTCGGCATCGTCGTCGACGCCCTGCAGATCCAGGAGATCGGCGACACCTCCGGCTACATCACCAATCTGGCCGCGCCGCACGCCGCCGCCGTCGCCAGCGCGGCCCGGATCGCGGAGGCCAAGGCCGACCAGGAGGCGACCGAGCGGGAACAGCAGGCGGCGGCGCTCAAGGCGGAGTACGAGCGGGACACCGCGATCAAACGGGCCGGGTTCCTCGCCGAGACCGAGCAGTACAACGCCCGTGCCGCGCAGGCCGGCCCGCTGTCCCAGGCCAGGGCCTCGCAGGAGGTCATCGAGGAGCAGACCGCGCTGGCCGAGCGGCAGGCCTCGCTGGCCGCCCAGCGGCTGGAGGCCGAGGTGCGCCGCCCGGCGGACGCCGAGGCGTACCGGGTGCGCACCCTGGCGGAGGCACAGCGTGACCAGGTCCGGTTCGAGGCGGACGCCCGTGCCTACACCGAGCGGGCGATCGCCCAGGCGCGGGCCGATGCGAACAATGCCGTGGCGGCCTCGCTGCGGGACGGCAACCAGGAGCTGATCGCCGCCAACCGCACCGTCGAGAACCTCCCGGCGCTAGCCCAGGCCGCGGCCGAGGGCATCTCCGGCTCCCGGCTGACCGTCCTGAACGGCACCGACGGGATGAACGAGATCGTCTCTGGCATCGTGGGCCAGGGGCTGGCCATTCTCGACAGTCTGAAGCAAGGGAGCGGCGGCGCGGCCCCACTGGCCGATGGGGCGGGCGGAGTGCCGCAGAAGCTGACGAAGCTGACGCAGGACGGGGCCGGCGGGGCCGGGTCCGGCTCCTGACGTCCGGACAGCCTCCGGGCGCCCTTGAGGCACGGGGAGGCTCAGGACGCCCGGGGCCGCATCGTCGGCGTGACGTGCTTGTGGGCCCGGGATCGTGTATCCCGGGCCCACAAGGCCGACTCTGACGGGTGTTAGAGGAGCCCGAGCAGGCCGAGGCCGAGCAGGCCGTCTCTGCCGAGGCCGTAGCCATCGCGGCCGTAGCCCTCGCGGCCCTCGCGCCCGAAGCCATCGCGGCCGTAGCCCTCGCGGCCTTCGCGCCCGTAGCCATCGCGGCCGTAGCCATCGCGGCCTTCGCGCCCGTAGTAGTCGTAGCCGTCGTGGCCACCGTGCCCGATCCGGCCGTGGCTCTTGTGGCCGTGCCGGTGGTGCCGGTTGCCGTGGTGGCCCTTGTCGCAGCGGTGGTGCGTGGAGCACTGGGTGCTCTGCGTGCTGCTGGGGGGCGCGGTCGCGGCAGTGGCGGCGCCTGCCATCGGCACCACGAGGGCAGCCGCGGTCAGGCCGGCCACTGCGAGGCCGCGAGGGATCGAACGGAGCATGTTTCCACCTTCACTCGACTCTGCAGAAAATGAATATTCTCTGCAAAGGCGACGATAAAGTGGCATTTGTCCATCGACTTGCGACCCGCCGCAGAGTCACTGGAACGCAGCAGAAACTACGACATTCCACCACAAAACCCCTCTAGCCACTACGCAATCCCGCCGTTTTCGCCGCCCTTCTCCACGTCGTTCGGCAGGCTCTCCAGCAGGCTTCCCAGCGCACCCACGACGAGCCGGCACACCGTGTCCGGGTCGGCGCTCGCCAGTGGCTCCTTGACGACCACCACACGCATCAGGCCGATCCCCAGCAGCCAGGACAGCGCCAGATCGGCGCGCAGTCCGCCGTTGTCGGGCCCGGAGAGCGTGGCGAGGACCTCCGCGTACTCCTCCCCCAGCCCGCGCAGCGCGTCCGCGATCTCGTCGCTGCCGCCGATGGAGCGCAGACACACCTCCAGCGACCGGTCGGCGCCCGCCCCGTCGCCGGCCAGCATGCCGCGCAGTGCGACCTCGAACAGCCGCTCGGCGGGGGTGGTCCGCAGCTGCTCCTGGCCTCCGCGCGCCATCACCTCTCCGAACAGGGCCTTCTTCGAGCCGAAGTAGCGGAACAGCAGGGCTTGATTGGCCCCGGCCCGGGCCGCGATATCGCGTACCGTCGCGCGTTCGTAGCCGCGCTCCGCGAACAGTTCCGACGCGGCATCGAGCAACCGCAGCCGGGTGCCCTGTGCGTCCCGGCGGTATGCACCCTCCGTGCCGCGCTGCGGGGACTCCCCCATCGCCACGCTCCTCTCCGACGGTCCGTCACGATGACGGCCGCAATGCGTCGTTGACCACTCCGAGGGAGCGGCCTACCTTTGTAAGCAGGTGCTTACACAAGGGAGGTCACCGTGACCACAGCCGACACAGCACCCCTCTCCTACCCCTTCAATATCCCCGAGAGCCTTGAGCTTTCCGAAGAGTACGAGCAGGCCCGCAACCTTCCCGGACTGCTGAAGGTGCGGATGGCCTACGGCGAGCCGGCCTGGCTCGTCACCCGTTACGCCGAGGCCCGGTTCGTCCTCGGCGATCAGCGCTTCAGCCGCGCCGAGGGCGCCCTGCACGACGAGCCCCGGCAGTCCGAAGGGCGCCGCGACAGCGGCATCCTGGGCATGGACCCGCCCGACCACACCCGGCTGCGTGCGCTGGTGGCCAAGGCGTTCACCGTTCGCCAGGTCGAAAGGCTCCGGCCGCAGGTCAAGCAGCTGACCCAGGAACTGCTCGACGAGCTGGAGGCCGCCGGGCCGCCCGCCGACCTGGTGGACCGTTACGCGCTTCCCATCCCCGTCGCGGTGATCTGCCGGCTGCTCGGTGTGCCGACCGAGGACCGGCCCCGGTTCCGGGTGTGGAGCGATGCCGCACTGTCGACAAGTTCCTTGACCGCGGCGGAGTTCGACGCAAACCTCGAAGAACTCCGCGCATATATGAGCCAGTTGATCGAGGAGCACCGGCGCGCCCCGCAGGACGATCTGATGACCGCGCTCATCGATGCCCGGGATGTCGGCGACCGGCTCTCCGAGCTCGAACTCGTCGATCTGTGCGTCGGGATTCTGGTCGCCGGGCACGAGACCACCGCCACCCAGATCCCCAACTTCGTTCTCGCACTGCTGGATCATCCGGGTCAGCTCGCCCTGTTGCGGGAGCGACCGGAGCTGATCGGGAGCGCCGTGGAGGAGTTACTGCGGTTCGTCCCGCTGGGCAGTGGTGCGGGCCAGCCCCGTTATGCCACGGAAGACATCGATGTCGGCGGCACACTGGTACGCGCCGGCACCCCGGTTCTGGTCGCGGTGGGCGCGGCCAACCGGGATGCGCTGCGCTTCGACTCACCCGGGACGCTGGACATCTCCCGGGCCGGAAATCAGCACCTCGGATTCGGCCACGGTGTGCATCACTGCCTGGGCGCGCCGCTGGCCCGCCTGGAGCTCCAGGAAGCGCTCGGCGCCCTGATCACCCGGTTCCCGACGCTGCGGCTGGCCGGTGATGTGGAGTGGAAGAGCCAGATGCTGGTGCGCGGGCCCCGGGTCATGCCGGTGGGGTGGTGAGCGCATGACGTGGCAGGTGGAGATCGACCCGCAGCAGTGCATGGCCTCGGGGTCCTGCGCCGCCATCGCGCCGGATCTGTTCGCCGTCGGCGGCGCGCACGCCCGGCCGCTGAACGACCGGATCGAGGAGGACGAGCGCGCGCTGGACGCCGCCGATGTCTGTCCGGCCATGGCCATCACCGTCCGGGACGGCGAGCGGGTCATCGGGCCTCGGCCGTAGGGCACAGGAGGCGTCTGAAGCAGCCGGCGGGGCGGGGCGTGTGGCCGCGCCCCGCCGGCTGCTGCCCGCCGGTCCGTTCCCCTTCGCTCCGGAGCGCTGTAAAGTTGCGATCTTCGGTCGGCGGAAGCCGCCCGGAGTCCCCGAAGGCCGGGCCCGCGATGCACCTCGACGAGACCCCCGCACGACTCCGTCTCGATACCGCGCTGGACGGCCTGGCCGTCACCTTCCGCGGCATGACCGCCCACCCCGACGAGTGCAACTGTGAGTGCCACTGGGGCAGCGCGGAAGAGCTCGCGCTGCTCAAGGTGCCGGACGTGGAGCTCGACCCCGACCTGCTGCGGCGTACCTGGCAGGCCGTGGACTGGGAGGACCACGGCTCGGTGCTGCGCCGGATTCTGCCCCAGTTCGCCGCGGCTCTCGTCGGCGGTCGCATCGAGCCCGTCTTCGGCATGGCGGAAGTCGGACGCTCGTTCGCGCGTGGCCGCTGGCAGCGGTGGCCTGCCGAGCAGGCCGCGGCGGTACGGGAGTTCCTGCACGCCTGGTGGGCGCACACTCTCACCTGTGCGGATACCGCCGTGCCCGCGTACGAGGTGTTCGCCTGCTGTGCCGAGGCGTCCGCCACGCTCACCCCATGGCTCACCACCTGGGAGGCACTGACTCATCCGGCAGCCGACCGGCGGCTGGCTGAGGCGGCGGACCGCTGGGAGAAGGAACTGCTGGGAGACCAACTCCCCTGGGACGCCTGGGAGAACAAGGAGGAGATGTACACCGAACTCACCTCCTGGCTGCTCCACCACGCCTCCGGCCGGCTCCGGGCCCAGGGCGCCCCCGAGGAACTGCTGCACCGGATACGGCTGCTCGGCCTCACCGGCCCGGCCCGCTGGGACGACCCGCACTGGCCCGGCCACAGGTACTGAGCCCGTGCCGCGGGCCGATGCGACGCGGTCCGGGGCCCCTCCCGTTCCACCTCGGAGTGGGGGTGCGACGATGAACCCGTCATGGATGCGGGGCAGGTACTCAGGGGGCTACGCGCCGCGGTGTTCGCGGTGGTCTGTGTGCTGCTCGCTGCCCTGGGGCACGCGGTGATGTCGGATGCCGTGGTGCCTGTGTGGATGCTGCTCACTGCCGGGGCGGCCACCGCGGCCGCCGCCTGGTGCTGCGCGGGCCGTGAACGCGGGCCGCTGCTGGTGGGCTTGCTGACCGTCGGCGCCCAAGCGGCCCTGCACAGCGCCTTCTCGTTCGGCCAGGCGGTGGCCGCCGGCGGCGGCGAGCGGCTGTCGCTCGTGCGCCAGTGGGCGGACACCTGGCTGTGTGGCGCGCAGGGGTTACGGCTCTCCGACGGTGACGCCGCGGAGACGCTGCGGCTGATGCGTCGGCAGATGGCGTCGATGCCCGCGATGGATCACGCGGGCGCCATGGGCGACATGGGCGGCGGCATGGGAAACATGGCGCACATGGGGGACATCGGCGCCGCGGACCGGATGCCGGGGATGCACGGCAGCGCGGCCGGCATGATCGCAGCGCACCTGCTGGTCGCCGTGCTCAGCGCATGGTGGCTGTGGGGTGGCGAGCGGGCGGCCTTCCGGCTCGTACGGAGCGTGTCGGCCTGGCTGTTCGCCCCGTTGGTGCTGGTCCTGCGGATCGTGCTGCCCGGGGCGCGGCCCGCGGTGCGCGCCGCCCGGCAGGAGCCGCGGCAGGCGGTGCAGCAGCTGCTGCTGGCCCATGCGATGTCGTTGCGGGGTCCGCCGCATGAGCCGGCTGTCGGCTGACAGCACGGTCGAATTCCCGAGCCGGTGGACGGACGGGCGCTGAACGCACGCGCCGAGGTCCCGGCTTCGACTTCACCGGTCGTCGCGCGCGGCGACCGGATCATGCGAAGGACTCCAGATGATGATTCCTATCCGGATGCCGGTGGCTGCGCTGCCCGCGTCCGCTGTCGGCCCGCGGAGCGGCGGGGGCGGGCTCCCGGGTACCGCCCGGTCAACCGGTTCGTCGGCCGCCCGGATCCAGGGCGCCGGGAGATTCCGAAGCCGGCCACACGGACGCCGACTTCAGCCGGGCGAGCAGCGCATCGGCGGCGGCCGCGTCCCCTTCGGTGTGCGCCATGGCGCGGTCGAGGCCGGCCGTCAGCGCTCGTGTCCGCGCTTCCCACTGCCGGCAGTCGCGGCAGCCGGCGAGGTGGTCGTCGAGCCGGCGTGCGGTGATGCCGGGTGGCAGCTCCTCCTCGTCGAGGCGGGCGGAGAGTGCCGTACGGATATGCGAGCAGAGCATGCGTCCATCCTCCACGAAGCGCGGACGTGCGGCGAGGGGCGGTCGCGGAATGCGGGATGACGAGGCGGTGACGGGGTGGGCGCTGGCCGCCCGCGGCGGTGACGAACGGGCCGTCGAGCAGTTCGTGCGGGCCACCCAGCTCGATGTGCGGCGCTATGTGACCCATCTCAGCGGCGATCCGCAGGCCACCGACGATCTCGTGCAGGACACCTATGTACGGGCGCTGCGCAGTCTGCCGCGGTTCGAGGGCCGGTCGTCGGCGCGTACCTGGCTGCTGACGATCGCCCGGCGGGTCGTGGTGGACCGTATCCGCTCCCACGCGGTGCGGCCCCGGCTGGCCGCGACCGATGACTGGCAGTCGGCGGCGGAGCGGGTACAGCCGCGCGGTGTACCGGGGTTCGACGAGGGTGTTGCGCTCGCCGACCTGCTGACGGCGCTGGCGCCGGAGCGGCGGGAGGCGTTTGTGCTCACGCAGCTGCTGGGGCTGCCGTACGCGGCGGCCGCCGGGGTGATGGGCTGCCCCGTGGGGACCGTGCGGTCCCGGGTGGCGCGCGCCCGGGAAGCGCTGGTCGCGCTGCTGACCGATGCGGAGCGAGCCGAGCCGGGTGACCGGTCGCGCGCGCTCGCGGGCGCGGTGGCCTGACGGCCGCTCCGCTGTGGCGACGGGGCTCATGGGCGGGCGGTGGCCGGTCCATGAGCCCCGTGGCGTCTGCCCGGACAAGTAGCAGCGGGCAGACAGCGGCAGGCGGACTTCAGTGGCCTGGGCGTACGGCCCGGGCCCGTACCGTCTGCGGTGGGCTGTGGCGGAAGTGCAGCGTGAAGGTGAGCCGGTCGCCGGGCGCGAGCCGTGGCGGCGGGCTGATCATGACGTCGAGGGCGGTCGGCGACATCCGCAGCGCACCGCCGGCCGGGACGGTGGCGGCGCGGACCATCGCCATGCTCCGGGCGTTGCGCCCGATGTCGACGGTGCGGCTGAGCATCGCCCGGTGCCCGGCGGGGCCGGTGACGCCCGTCAGGACATCGTCCGCGCCGCCGGTGTTGCGGATCGTGAACCATGCGGCGGTGGCCTCGGGGCCGGACGGGACCAGCACCCGGCCCTCGGCGACGCTCAGCCGCGCGGGGGTTCCCGCGTTGCCGGTGGCGGTCCATACGGTGAGCGTGCCCAGGGTCGCCAGACAGGTGAGCAGCGGTACGGCGACAGCCGACACGGACGGCCGGTTCATACGGTCTCCCAACGGGTCTGCTGACGGGCGCGGTCGGCGCGACGGGCGGGCTTCTTCGCCCCGCCCGGCTGCCAGGCGCGCAGCCGCAGGCTGTTGCCCACCACGAGCAGTGAGCTGGCGGACATGGCGGCCGCCGCGAGCATCGGGTTGAGCAGGCCGACGGCGGCGAGCGGCACGGTGACGAGGTTGTAGCCGAAGGCCCACAGGAGATTGCCGCGGATGGTGCCCAGGGTGCGGCGGGCCAGCCGTACCGCGTCGGCGACGGCCTGGAGGTCCTCGCGCACCAGGGTGACATCGGCGGCGCCGATCGCGGCGTCGGTGCCGCTGCCCATGGCGATCCCGAGGTCGGCGAGCGCCAGGGCGGCCGCGTCGTTGACCCCGTCGCCGACGACGGCGACCCGGGCGCCCTGCTCCTTCAAGGTGGTGACCAGCGCGGCCTTGTCCTCGGGGCGGGCCTCGGCGTGGATCTCGGTGATGGCCAGCTGGCCGGCCACCGCGCGGGCGGTGGCGGCGCGGTCGCCGGTGGCCAGCACCGGCCGCAGTCCCAGCCGGCGCAGATGGTCCACGGCGCGGTAGCCGTCGGGGCGGAGCGCGTCGCCGACGGCGATGACGGCCTCCGGGGTGTCGTCGACGGTGACCAGGACCGCGGTGTGGCCGGCGGCCTCCGCCTCCCGTACGGCGTCCGGCAGCGGGGCCGGCAGGCCGCTGAGGTCGCCGGGCCGGGTGACCGCCACCCGGTGCCCCTCCGCTGTGCCGCGTACGCCGTGACCGGGCGTGGCGCGGAAGTCGCTTACGGGCAGCAGGAGTTGACCGGGCTGGGACTGGCTGGGCTCAGGCTGACCGGTCCGGGGCCGGCTCTCTTGGGCGTACGCGGTGACCGCGCGCGCCAGCGGATGCTCGGAGCCCTGCTCGACGACGGCGGCCAGACGCAGGGTGTCCGCGGCGTCGAGTCCGCCGGTCCGCGGGGTGAGGGCGGTGACGCTCATCCGCCCCGTGGTGAGGGTGCCGGTCTTGTCGAGGACGACGGTGTCGATCCGGCGCAGCCGCTCCAGCGCCTGCGGTCCGCCGACCAGGATGCCGAGCTGGGCGCCGCGGCCGGTGGCGGCCAGCAGCGCGGTGGGGGTGGCCAGTCCCAGCGCGCAGGGGCAGGCGACGACGAGGACGGCCACGGCGGCGGTGACGGCGGCCTGCGGGTCGGCTCCGGCGCCGAGCCAGAAGCCCAGGACGGTGACCGAGACGGTCAGCACGGCGGGGACGAAGACGGCCGCCACCGCGTCGGCGAGCCGCTGGACCGTGGTCTTTCCGGTCTGGGCGTCCTCGACGAGCCGGGTGATCCGGGCGAGTTGGGTGTCGGCGCCCACCGCGTCGGCCCGTATCTCCAGCAGCCCGCCGGAGTTCACCGCGCCGCCGACGGCCGCCGAGCCCGGCGCGACCTCGACCGGGCGGCTCTCCCCGCTGATCAGGGACAGGTCCAGGGCGGAGCTGCCCTCGACGACGGTGCCGTCGGTGGCGACGCGTTCCCCGGGCCGTACCAGGAAGCGGTCGCCGACCCGCAGCTGTTCCACCGGGATGCGCCGTTCACCTCCGTCGGCCGCCCGTACGGCGACGTCCTTGGCGGCGAGTTCGGCCAGGGCGCGCAGCGCGGAGCCCGTGCCGCGCCTGGCCCTGGCCTCCATACGGCGCCCGGCCAGCACGAACAGCGGTACGCCGACGGCGGCTTCCAGGTACAGGTGCGCGGTGCCGTCGCCGGCGGTGGGCAGCAGGCGCAGCGGCATCGTCATCCCGGGCGCACCGGCCCCGCCGAGGAACAGCGCGTAGGTGGACCAGGTGAAGGACGCAAGGACGCCGAGGGAGACCAGGGTGTCCATGGTCGCGGCGCCGTGCCGCAGACCGCGCAGCGCACGGGAGTGGAAGGGCGCGGCGCCCCATACGGCGACGGGTGCGGCGAGCATGAAGCACAGCCACTGCCAGTTGCGGAACTGCCAGGCGGGCACCATCGACAGGACCAGGACGGGGAGCGACAGCAGGGCGGTCACCAGCAGCCGGTGGCGCTCGGCGCGGGCGCCGTCGTCCTGGGGGCCGGGGGACTCGGTGGACGGCGGCCGGTCGTCCGGGCCGGTGCCGTTGTCCGGCGCCGGTGCGGGCTCGGGGAACTGCGCGGTGAAACCGGCCGCCTCGACGGTGGTGATGAGGTCGGTGACGGACACCGCCGCGGGGTGGCTGACCGTGGCCCGGCCGGTCGCCAGGTTCACCGTGGCCGCGACGCCGTCGAGCCGGCCGAGCTTCTTCTCGACCCGGCCCACACAGGCGGCGCAGGTCATCCCGCCGATCGTGAGGGTGGTGGTGCGGACGAGGTCCGGGGAGACGGCGGTGTCCGGCGTCGGGGAGGCGGGCCGGGGCTGCCGTGTCATCGCGACGCTCCCACCGGCACCGGGCGGGGCGCCCCGGCGCCCATACCGTGCATACCGCCCATGTCCCCGTCGTCGGCGGGCGTGGAGCCTCCCGTACGGGTGCCACCGGCCGGGTGCAGGCCCGGGGCCACCGGCCCGGCGACGGCTCCGGCCGCGTACGACAGCGCGAAGAGCGCCGTCAGCAGCGCGATGAATCCGATGACCGACCGTGCGGGCAGCAGCCGTCGGACGGTGTGCGCGAGAGGGGGCCGACTGCGATCGGCCGGAGAGGAGGACATCGCGTCATCGTGGCAGGGCAAAACGGTACCCGGCGGCCGATCGGGGGCCCGTTGACACGTGAGGTTTGTCCTGTTCCGCCGTCGGAACTCATCGGCCACCGGACCCGACTAACTGGGTTTGACCGGTGTCCGTGCCACCGCGCGAGCCCCGACCTGCCGAAATCACCCGCGGTCGGCGGGAACTCGACGCGCCCGCCGACCGACCTCTCCAACGCCGTGCCGTCCGGGCGCGGTTGTCCGCAGAGCGCACCGTTGAAGAGGACCCCCCATGTCCATGCCGCCCGATCCCGTAGAGCTGTACGGGACGGAGTACAAACGCGACCCCTACCCCTTGTACGCCGAGCTGCGGGCGCGCGGCCCGGTCCATCGGGTGCGCTTCCCCAGCGGGGTGTGCGCCTGGCTCGTCACCGGCTACGAGGCCGCCCACCAGGCGCTGACCGATGCCCGGCTGGGCAAGCACCACTCACGCGGCAACGCGGCCTGGCGGGCCCGCGCCTCGATCATGCCCGAGCCCCAGCACTCCCAGCTACAGGTGCATCTGCTCCATCAGGACCCGCCCCGGCACACCGAGCTGCGCCGGCTGATCACCGATGCCTTCGCCCCGCAGCACGTCGAGCAGCTCCGGCCCCGCTTCCAGGAGATGGCCGAGGCCCTGCTCGACGGGCTCCCCGAGCGTGGCACCGTCGATCTCGTCGAGACCTTCGCCGCCCGCTTCCCCTTCCAGGTGCTCGCCGAAGTCATCGGTCTGCCACCGGAGTTCGCGGACCGCTTCGACCGGGACTGGGGCAAGGTCGTCCAGCCCGTAGGGCCCACGGATCCAGGCCGTCCGGCGTACGAGGCGCGGCTGCGCGGACTCCAGGGGTATATCGCCGATCTGGTCGCCCACAAGCGCCGTGCGCACGGTGCGGATCTGCTCTCACGGCTGGTGGCCGCCCGCGACAACGGCCGGCTCGGCCGGGAAGAGCTCGACTCGATGATCTTCCAGCTGCTGGTCGCCGGCCAGGAACCGGTCACCAACCAGATCACCACCGCCCTGGTCACCCTGCTGCGCCACCCCGGGCACCTCGCGCAACTGGCCGCGCGTCCGGAGCTGCTGCCCCGCGCCGTCGAGGAACTCCTGCGGCACGACAGCGCCTTCGAGCTGACGACCTGGCGGTTCTTCGCCGAGGACGCCGATCTGCACGGCACCCGGATCCCGGCCGGTGACTCCGTCATCGTGTCGCTGTGCGCGGCCAACCGCGACCCCCGGCAGTTCCCCGACGCGGACACCCTCGACTTCGACCGCTCCCCCAACCCGCACCTCGCCTTCGGCCACGGCAGCCACTTCTGCCCCGGCGCCGCGCTCGCCCGGATCGAACTCCAGATCGCCATCGGCACCCTGCTCCGACGGCTGCCGGACCTCCGGCCGGCCGTCCCGGAGGACGAACTCCGCTGGATCCCGGCGGTGTTGGCACGCGGGGTCGACCGGCTGCCGGTGACCTACGGCACCGGGGACGGATGCCCCGGCGCGGACGGGCCGGATGCCGCGTGCTGACCAGCCCGACCCGGCCGCGCCCCGGCACGGCAGCCGACCACCAGGCCGTCTGTGCGGCGGTCCTCACCACGCTCCTGCCGTACCGGCGCACACTGGACACCGCCCACGGGGACACCCCCGAGGCCTTCCCCGCCCAACTGCGCCAGCTCGCCGCCCCGGTGGCGGCGGGCGAGCCGATCCTGTTCACCCTGCCGGGCTTCCCCTGCAAGTCGCCCAACCCGGCCAAGGTACTCGGCCACCTCCCCGACGAGGGCGAACGGCTGGCGCTGCGCTTCCTGGACGAGCTGTGTACCCGTATCGCGGCCGTGTACCCGCCCGGCGCGCGGGTGGTCATCTGCTCGGACGGGCATGTCTTCAGCGACCTCATCCAGGTGCCCGACCGTGACATCGATGCCTACGGTGACGCCCTGCGCGCACTGATCGACGCCGAGGGCCTGACCCGGCTGGACGTCTTCGATCTGCGCGAGGTGTACGGGGCCGGAATGTCGCACGACGCCAAGCGGTCCCTGGTCCACGAGCGGTACGCGCCGGCCCTGGAGACCCTGCGGTCCCTGACCCGCAGCGACGAGCCGACCCGGCGGCTGTACCAGGGCATCACCCGGTTCCTCTTCGAGGACACCGCGTCCTTCGCCGGTACCCGTTCGGCGCTCCAGCGCGACTGCCGGCGTCGGGCGTACGGCGTGATGCAGCGCAGCCGCGCCTGGGGCGAGCTGATCGCCGCGCACCACCCGGGAGCGTTCCGGCTCTCCATCCATCCGCAGCCGCGGGGCTCGGTCAAATTCGGTATCCGTCTGCTCGCCGCGCCCGATGCATGGCTGACGCCCTGGCACTCCTGCGTGCTCGAACACGCCGATGGACGGCGGGAGTTGCTGCACCGGGCGGATGCCGAGCGGCTCGGCCGGCTGGTCCTGCGCCAGGGGCGGCCGAGCCATTTCATGGCCGGGTGAGAGGTGCGGGGTGCCCGTCACCCGCCACCGGTGGGCAGCCGCTGCCGGTGGTCGAAGGCGATCAACGGATCGCCGGTGAGCGGATGTGCGGTCACCGCGGCGCGCACCCCGAACACCTCGGCCAGCAGCTGAGGTGTCAGCACCTCGCGCGGCGGACCGGAGGCGACCACCCGCCCGTCGTGCAGCACATGCAGCCGGTCGCACAGGGACGCCGCGGCGTTCAGATCGTGCAGCGAGATCAGCGTCGTACGGCGCTGCTCCCGCAGCAACGCCAGCAGCTCGATCTGATGGCGTACATCGAGGTGGTTGGTCGGCTCGTCCAGCACCAGTACATCCGGGTCCTGTGCGAACGCCCTTGCCAGCAGCGCCCGTTGGCGCTCGCCGCCGGACAGCGCGGAGAACCGGCGGGTGTCCGCGCCGGCCAGGCCGACGGCGGCCAGGGCACGGGCCACGCTCTCCCGGTCGGCGCGGTCCTCGCCCGCGAAGGCCCGTTTGTAGGGGGTCCGGCCCATCGCCACCACTTCGCGCACGGTCAGCTCGAAGTCGCTGCCGCGCTCCTGCGGCAGCGCGGCCACCCGCCGCGCGGTCTGTCCGGGGGTCAGCGTGCGGAGGTCGGCCCCGGCCAGCAGGACCCGGCCCGCGGTGGGCCGCAGATGCCGGTAGACGGTCCGCAGCACGGTGGACTTGCCGCTGCCGTTGGGGCCGACCAGTCCGGCGATCTCGCCGGCCGCGGCCATCAGGTGCACCCCGGCGACCACGTTGCGGCCCGCGTAGCCGACGTGCAGATCCTCGATGTCGACGTTCATCGGCCCGCCGCCGTCCGCCGGTCCAGGATGAACAGCAGGGCGGGCGCGCCGATCATCGCCGTCACCACGCCGACCGGCAGCTCCTGGGCGTCCATGGCCGTACGGCACACCAGGTCCACCACCACCAGCAGCAGCGCCCCGGTCAGCGCGGACAGCGGCAGCAGCCGGCGGTGGTCGCCGCCGATGACCAGCCGGCACAGATGCGGCACCATCAGGCCCACGAAGCCGATGGCTCCGGAGACCGCGACCAGTACGCCGGTCAGCAGGCTGGTCACCACGAACAGCTCGCGGCGCAGCCGGGTGACGTCCACGCCCACCCCGGCCGCGGTCTCATCACCCATGAGCAGCGCGTTCATGGCGCGGGCGCGCGCCTGGAGGGCCAGCCCCCCGGCGGCGACCGCGAGCACCGGCAGCCACAGCACGTTCCAGGTGGCGCCGCCGAGGCTCCCCATCAGCCAGAACAGCACGCTGCGGGTCTGCTGCTCATCGCCCGCCTGGAGCACCAGATAGCTGGTGAAGCCGGACAGGAACTGCCCGACCCCCACACCGGCCAGCACCAGGCGCAGCGGCGAGAAGCCGCCGCCGCGCCGCGCGATGCACCACACCAGCGCGAACGAGGCGAGCGCGCCGGCGAAGGCGGCCGCCGACAGCCCCAGCCCCAGCACACCGCCGGCGCTCGCACCCAGCACGATCGCGGCGACCGCGCCGAGCGAGGCGCCGTGGGAGATGCCCAGCAGATACGGGTCCGCCAGCGGATTGCGCACCAGCGCCTGGGTCGCCGTACCCACCAGGCCGAGCCCCGCCCCCACCAGTGCCGCCAACAGGGCTCTGGGGACGCGTAGTTGCCACACGATCAGATCGTCGGTGCCCGGCCGGGCCGGCGCGCCGGCCAGCCGTCGGAACACCACCGACCACACCTCGGCGGGCGCGATGCCTGTGGAGCCCAGGGAGACCGCGGCGGTCAGGGCCGCCGCCAGCGCGAGGCCCAGCGCCAGGGCGAGCAGTCCGGCGGAGGGCGTGCGCCGCCCGGACCGCTCCGCCGTCTCCTCGCGTCCGTGCGGGTCGGCGACGGTCGGGGCCACTACCGTGCCGCCTTGAAGCGTGCCGGGTGGAGCGTGTGCGCGATCTCCTCGACGGTGTCCGCGTTCCCGACACCGGCGATCGTCGTCCGCTCCGCGCCGATCCGCAGGAAGTGGCCCCGGCGCACCGCGGTGAGCCCCTTGGTGGCGGGGAAGCTCTTCAGGAAGTCCGCCGCCTCGTCGTACGCCTTGGCATTGGCCGCCGCATCGCCCCGGTTGTGTACCGCGAGCTGGATCCAGTCGGGGTTCTTGGCGACCACGTCCTCCCACGAGACCGGCTTGAAGTCCGCGTCACAGTCGTCGAAGACATTGCGCGCCCCGGCCTGCCCGATGACTGCGTTGGCCACCTGCTTACGGCACACGGCGACCGGCTGCTTGGTCCCGGCGTCGTAGTCGAAGTAGAAGTACGTCGGCCGCTTGTCCTGCGGCACTTCGCCCACGGCCTTGTGCACCGCGGCGAGCTTGGCCCGCATCCCCGCGACGAGTTCGCCGGCCCGCCGGGAGGTGCCGGTCACCGCGCCCAGCCGCCGGATGTCGCCCTCCACGCCGGACAGGTCCCGCTGCGGCTTCTCGGCCATCGGCGCGCAGGCGGTGGACGCCAGATAGATGTGCCCGATCCCCGCCGCCCGGAACTCCTCCGCGGTGGGCGCGTCGCCCGCGCCGCCCATGGTGTTCATCGAGGCGAAGGAGTCGATATAGAGATCGGCGCCCGAGCCGAGCAGCTTCTCCTTGGGAATGATGTGCTTTCCCAGCACCGGTACCTTGCGGGCCTGGGCGTCCAGAGCGCCCGGCAAGGCGCCCTTGCCGGGCGGGAATCCGGTCCCGATGACCCGGTCGCCGGCGCCCAGGCGCAGCAGTATCTCCAGGGCGGCGGCATTGCTGGTGACGATCTTGTGCGGCGCGGACCGGAAGGTGGTCCTGGCGCCCTTGCAGTCGGCGATCTGCACGGGATAACCGGAGCCGCCGCGTCCGGAGGCACCCTGGTCCGTGCCCTCCGCGCCTCCTCCGCTGCCGCCGCACGCGGTGGCGGCCAGCGCGAGAACCACCGCAAGGCCGCACAACTTCCCAGGACGCATCGAGCTTCTCCCCTACGAATCACCGGCCGGCTCCCCGGCCGTACCACCGGCCACCTCACCGGCCGACGGGCCGCAGACACGGCCCGGCACAGATAGTCGGCCGGTCCCCGGGCACGGTTCCAAGGCGGCGGCGTCCTTTTCCGGCCGGATAAAGCAGACGGCCAACGCCCCGGCGAGACCCGTGAGCGCGGCGATGCCCAGGAAGGCCGCGCGGTAGCCGTCGGGCACGGTGGCCCGGAGCTGTCCGAGGCGGCACGGTCGCTCGCGGCGCGCGGTACGCCCCGGGTGAACGAGCTCGCCCGGCTGATGACCCGCGGCGCCTTCGAGCAGCTGCGCGGCTACGCCGAACGCCCCGCCGAGGTCAAGGATGTGGAGATCGCAGCCACCGCGCGGCACGGGCTGCGGCTCTTGCCCGTGCCGACGGTGTCCGTGTCGCTCATGGACGCGATTGTGGTGCCGCTAAGGGCTGTCCCGTAATCCCTGGTGGATCAGCGCACGGCGTCAGATGCACTGCACTCGCTGCGCTCGCTCCGTCTCGGCTCTTGCCTTCGTACCTTGGATGCCGAGCTGCATCGCAAGGCGGAGGGACGTCCGGATACTGGGCGTATCCGGACGCTCCGACAACGCGGCGTGGGGGCACCTCCCAGCGTTAGCTGGGGGAGTGCCGTACCTGTCGTCGTGCGCCCGCCAGGGATTACGGGACAGCCCTTAGGGGCGCGGGTTCATGGTGATCGGGTACAGAGCCGGCGGTCATCCGTCACAAGGCGAGGGGTCGGGCGCCGCTCACGGGTCGAGGCCGCTGCCCTGGGGGCCGTACAGGTCCAGTAGTCGGGTCCGGGTGCCGTGCAGCCGGTCGGCCACCGTTTTGGCGACGTAGAGGTACATCGCCCGGCCCAGGACGGGGTCGGACTCGCACAGGTCGCGGACCACCGCCGCGTCGAACTCCACCGCGTCCACGGGGCCGACGGTCTCCGCTCCCAGGTGCCACAGGTAGGGCGGGAACAGCCAGGACCAGCCGAGCAGTTCGTCGCGGCCGAGCGTCTCGACGATGGCCGCGCGGCGCCCGGGGACGCGCTGGTCGAGCGCGACCTGTCCGCTGCGGATGATCCAGAACCGGTCCGCCCGCCGGCCCTCCTCGAAGACGCGGGTGGCGCGGGGCAGCGACACCTCGTGGGCGATATCGGTCAGCCGGCGGCGCCGGTCCTCGGGCATCGCGTCGAACAGGCTTCTGGTCGTGGCCATCTCATCCTCCGTCCGCTGCCTGCACGATATGCGGTGTTTTACGGGGATGCCGGGAATGAGGCGCGACCGGCCGGCCGCGACGGGGCGCGCCGCGGGCCGGCCGCCGAAGCCCGGGAACGGGCCGGACCGGCCGCCATAACCGGGGCCGGTTCAGGACAGCTGACGCCGCACCAGATCGTGCAGCCGGCCGCCGGTGTCGGCGAGCAGCTGCGCCGGGGCGCCCTGTTCGACGATCCGGCCGTCCTCCATGACGATCACGCGGTCGGCGTCCATGACCGTGGACAGCCGGTGGGCGATCACCAGACGGCTGGCGCTCAGCTTGCGGGTGCTGTCGATGACGATGCGCTGGGTCTCGTTGTCCAGGGCGCTGGTGGCCTCGTCGAAGAACAGGATCCGCGGGCGGCGGACCAGCGCCTGAGCGATCATCAGTCGCTGCCGCTGGCCGCCGGAGATCGCGCCACCACCGGAGATCATGGTGTGCAGCCCCATCGGCATCCGCTTGATGTCCTCGGCCAGGCCCGCCATCTCGGCGGCCGCCCAGGCCTCTTCCTGGCTGAACGCCTCGGCGCCGCAGATGCAGTCCAGGATCGACCCGGTCAGCGGCTGTGCGTTCTGCAGCACGACCCCGCACTGGCGGCGCACCGCGGCCTGGTCCAGCGCGGCGAGGTCCTGCCCGTCGTAGAGCACGCTGCCCGAGGACGGCTTGTCGAAGCCGATGAGCAGCCGCAGCAGGGTCGACTTGCCACAGCCGCTGGGGCCGACGACGGCCACGAACTCGCCCGGCCGGATCTGCAGCGAGACATCGTCCAGGACCAGGGGTCCGTCGTCGGAGTAGCGGAAGGAGAGCTTTCTGGCTTCCAGGCCGCCGGACAGCGCGCCGGGCTGGGCGCTGGCGCCACGCACCTCCGGCGTCTCGTCCAGCACCGGCTTGATCTGCTCGAACATCGGCAGTGCGGCGGCGGCCGAGACGAAGGCGCCGGTGATCTGGGTGACCGAGGTCAGCAGCATGGTCACCGCGGTGTTGAAGGTGAGGAACGAGCCGGCCGACATGCTGCCGCGGGCCGGTCCGGCCAGCAGCATGAACATGGTGAGCGAGCAGACCGGCAGATAGACCGCGTTGAGCACGGTGGTCAGATTCTTGATCCGGCCGGCCTTCTGCTGCAACTCGCGGGAGCGGGCGAACTCGCGGGCCCAGGCCGCGTACGCAAAGCTCTCCGCCGCCGCGACCCGCAGCTTGGGCAGACCGCGCAGGGTCTGGAAGGCCTGGTTGTTGAGCTTGTTGCCGAGTGTGACCAGCCGTCGCTGCCAGCGCAGCTCCCACAGGCCCATGACGAGGAAGACCGCCCCGATGACGACCAGCATGCCGACCGCCGCCAGCGCCAGCGGCACGCTGTAGCAGAGCAGCAGCGCAAGGTTCATCGCGCCGATCGTGGTGGACTGCACGGCCACCGGGCCGATGCCGGAGAGCACCCGGCGGATGGCGCTGATGCCCATCGCGGCGCTGGCCAGCTCTCCGGTGGAGCGTTCGGTGAAGAACTTCGTCGGCAGTCGCAGCAGCCGGTCCCATACGGCCGGTTGCAGGGCGCTCTCGATCCGGCCCTCCATCCGCAGCACGGTGAGGTTCTGCAGCAGCATGAAGGCGGCGGAGACGACGCTGGTGATGATGACGGCCAGGGAGACCTGGACGATCAGGCTCCGCTCGGCGCTCGGTACGTAGACCCCGAGCACCTTGCCGGTCGCGATCGGGACGAGGGCGCCGAGGCCGACCGTCACCAGCCCGCTGAGGGCCAGATTGCGTACGTCCATACGGGTGCCGCGCAGGCTGAAGCGCATCAGCCGCCACATGCTCATGGGCCGCTCGGGCAGCGGGCGGTAGAACATCACCGCGCGCGGCTCGAAGGCGTCGGCGTTGTCCTTGTCGATGCGGATCCGCAGCCCCGAGGCCGGGTTGACCGCCTCGTAGCGGCCCCGGCGCCACAGCAGCGCCACCGGGGCGCCGGACTTGGCGCGATGGCCCACCAGGGGGCCCGTGTTGGTCCGCCACCAGCGCCCGACGAGCCGGACCGCGCGGGTGCGGATCCGCGAGCTGACCGCTATCCGCTCGACCGGAGTGATGCGGTCGTTGACGGCGCCGCCCTTGGGGGGCTCGGTCAGCGTGATGCCGGCCGCCTCGGCGACCGCGCGGCAGACCGCGAAGGTGGTGTCGTCGCCGGACCGGTCCGTCCCCGCGGACGCCCGCCCGGACCGGTCCTGACGGCCGATGGAGGCCAGCAGCGCCTGGTCGGCGCGCTCGCGAACGGTCTCGCCCGCCTTGATGCCGGCCGCCGTGCGGTCCTCGTGAGCGCGCTCCAGCTGCTCGATCCAGCGGTCGACGGCGGACAGCAGCCGGTACTGCTGGTTGACCATCCGCTGCCAGAGCGCGGGGTCCATCAGCAGATCGCCGGCCGCCTCCGCGCTGTAGGAGGCGCCGTACTGCACACTGCCGGGCGGGACCGGCATCCACAGGACGTCGTCGTCGGCCACCGCGTCGTCGCCGGGCCGGCCGTCCAGCGGTGCCTCGAACAGGACGCCCAGGCTGCGTGCGGTGCCCAGCGCAACGGCGTGCTCCAGCGGGGAGGGCGCCATCCCGCCCTGTCCCGGGTGGCCGGATTCGTGGTCGTAGCCGGCTTGCGCGCCGTACTGCGCATAGGCCCCGGTGTCCCACTGATCGCCGTAGTCGTACCGGGGCAGCTCACGCAGCGGGATCCGGCGCAGCCGGCAGTCCTGCGAGGGCCGGCCGAGCAGGGTGTGCTGCGGGCCCTCGACCGGGCCGAGCAGCAGGGTGCCCGCTTCGAGCCGGCCGAGGAAGTGCCAGTGCCCCTCGTGGACGGCGTCGACCGCGAAGAGATCCAGCGTCCCGCCCGTGACGAGCCACAGCACATGCGGCCCTTCCAGGGGGACGCTGCGCAGCCCGGCGCAGTCGACGGGCGAGCCCAGGCCGCCCAGCGCCTGCGTCACCGCGTCGGTCTCGCCCGGTCCCACGACCGGGGACGGGGATACGGATGACACGTCAGTGCTCCTTGACCAGCTCGGCGTACGGGCCCCCGGCGGCGACGAGATCCTCGTGCCGGCCGCGTTCGACGACCACACCGTGGTCGAGGACCACGATCTCGTCGCTGTCGCGGACGGTGCTCAGCCGGTGGGCGATGACGACGCAGGCGCAGCCGCGCCGCCGCAGGTTGTCCATGATGGTCTGTTCGGTCTGGGCGTCCAGTGCGCTGGTGACCTCGTCGAGGACCAGGATGCTGGGGCGCCGGACCAGTGCGCGGGCGATCTCCAGCCGCTGGCGCTGTCCGCCGGAGAAGTTGCGGCCGTCCTGTTCGACGCGGCTGTGGATGCCGTCGGGGCGACGGGCGATCACATCGTCGTAGAGCGCGGCGTCCTGGAGAGCGGCGATGACCGCGTCGTCCGTTATCGACGGGTCCCACAGCGCCACGTTGTCGCGGACCGTGCCCTCGAACAGGAAGATGTCCTGGTCGACGAAGGAGACGGAGGCGGCCAGCGCGCTGCGGGAGAGGTCCTCCAGGCGCTGTCCGTCGATGCGGATGGTGCCTTCCCAGGGGCTGTAGAGGCCGGAGATCAGCCGGGAGACGGTGGACTTGCCGCTGCCGGAGCCGCCGACGAGGGCGACCTGCCGGCCGGGGCCTACGGCCAGGGAGAAGCCGGTCAGCAGAGGTTTGTCCAGGGGGCTGTAGCCGAAGGTGATGTCTTCCAGCGTCACATGGCCCTTGAGCCTGCGGGTGCTGGCGTCCGGCTCCGGGCGTGAGTAGAGGGTGTCGACGGGGAAGCTTTCGACGTCCTTGAGGCGGGCCACGTCGGCGGCGAAGTCCTGGATTCTGCCCGCCACTCCGTTGAGCCGGGTGATGGGTGCGGTGAAGCGGGTCACCAGCGCCTGGAAGGCGACGAGCAGACCGATGGAGATATGGCCTTCGACCGCCCGGAGTCCGCCGATCCACAGGATCAGCGCGCTGTTGAGCGTGGCGAGGGTGGGGGCGACGACGGCCAGCGCGGCACTGGGCACGCCGAGCCGCTGTTGTTCCTCCAGCGTGGTGGCGTGCTGGCCGGCCCAGCGGCGGAAGTAGCCGTTCTCCCCGCCGGTGGCCTTCATCGTCTCGATGAGCTGCAGCCCGGTGTAGGAGGTGTTGGTCAGCCGGGCGGTGTCGGCGCGCAGCTTCTGGGTGTGGGTGGCGCGCAGCCGGATCACGATCCGCATCGCGACCACGTTGAGCAGGGCGATCCCTACGCCGATGACCGTCAGTTGGGGGTCGTAGGTCCACAGCAGGAGGGCGTAGAGGATGACGACGATCCCGTCGACACCCGCCGCGGCGAGGTCGCGTGCCAGGGTTTCGGCGACCGCGTCGTTGGACTGCAGCCGCTGGACCAGGTCGGCCGGGCTGCGTTGGGCGAAGAAGGTGACCGGGAGTCTGAGGAGATGGCGCAGGAACCGGGCGCTGGTGAGGGTGGAGGAGATGATCCGGCCGCGCAGCAGGTTCGCCTGTTGCAGTCCGGTCAGTACGGCGGTCAGCGCCACCATCGCGGCCATCGACGCGAAGAGCGGTCCCAGCAGCGAGGTCTGGTTCCCGATCAGGAACATGTCGATGTACGTACGGCTCAGCGCGGGCACCGCCGCGCCGACCGCGACCAGCAGCAGACTGGCGAGCAGCGCGGCCAGCAGGGTGCCCTTCGTGCCGCGCATCCGGGCCGGCACGGCGCTCAGGACGCCGGGCTTGCGGCCGCCCTTGCGGAAGGATGCGGCGGGCTCCAGGACCAGGGCGACACCGGTGAAGCTGGTGTCGAAGTCCTCCATCGAGACGAAGCGGCGGCCCTTGTCGGGGTCGTTGATGTGTACACCGCGGCGGCCGAAGCGGCGGCCCATGCCGTCGTAGACGACGTAGTGGTTGAACTCCCAGAACAGGATGGCCGGGGCCTGCACCTCGGCGAGCGCGGCCGGTTCCATCTGCATGCCCTTGGCCTGCAGGCCGTAGCTGCGGGCGGCCTTGAGCAGATTGCTGGCGCGCGATCCGTCGCGGGAGACGCCGCAGGCGATCCGCAGCTCTTCGAGCGGCACATGCTTGCCGTAGTGGGCGAGCACCATGGCCAGGGACGCGGCGCCGCATTCCACGGCCTCCATCTGGAGGACGGTGGGGGTGCGGACGGCCTTCGCCTTCTTGGGCTTTTGGGCCGGGGGAGCGTCACGGCGGGTGCGGCGGCGGGCGCCGGGCGCGGGCTCGGGGCGGTGCCGGCCGCGGACGGGTGGCGGCAGTTGCTGCTGCTGCGGTGCGGCGGAGTCATGGGGTGCGGTCACGGCAGCAGCCAATCGATCGGGTGCTGCGCGGCCAGGTGGACGGCGCCGCCGGCCAGGGTCATGGAGTCGACGGCGTACGGCGGGCCGTCGGAGGTCGACCAGGAGTAGCCGGACCTGCTGTGCGGGTCGCGGTCGAGCTGTACCAGGACCGCCACGGGCTGGCCGTGCTGCGAGAACTGCTCGCCGAGCTGGCTGCTGCCCAGGAAGGCGCCGATCCGCTGGCGGGTCTGGGCGGTCCGGCCGACGGCCTTGACCTTGCCGCGCAGTACGCCGTACTGCTGGGCCGGCACGGACTGGACGGTGAGGTCGACGGACGCGCCCACGGGGACCGAGGCGCCGCTCTCGGCAGGTACGTACAGCGTCGCCGTCAGCGGATCGCCGGCGTGCGCGACGCGTTCCACGGACGCGACATCCGCTCCGGTCGTGACGACGGAGCCGATCGTGGCGACCATCGTGGTCAGCCGGCCGGCGGCGAGGGTGCGGACGACGGTGGTGCCCTGTGCCGTACGGACCTTCAGGAGGGGGGTGTTGGCGGCCACCTGTGTGCCTTCTTCGGCGAGTACGGCGGTGACCTGGCCCGCGACGGGGCTCTGCAGGATGTAGCTGCCCTGGCCGTGGGTGAGGATTCCGGGGGCGCTGAGGGTGGACGACACGGTGCCGGTCACCGCCCACACGGATGCGGCGATCACGACGAGGACCGTGACGGTCAGCACGAGCCAGCCCTGGGGCCGGGCGAATCGCACCGGCAGATCTATTTCCTCGGGCGACTGCAGCTTGGAAAGGGCCTGTTGGCGAAACTGCACGACACTCTTCCCTCAACGGCAATGGTCTGTTTCAGACGGGTGGCGGCCGAGTGCCCCGGAGCCCGGGGGGACCGGGTGGGTCCGGGGCACTCGGCCCGGCATGTCGGCAAGGAGGGGGCGCCGACCTGCCGTTGTCACCGTTCAAAGCCGGCTGTGCCGCGTGGCGGCACAGAGGGGGCTCAGAGACCGGCGACCAGGCCCGTGACGCCCGAGGTGTTGACACCGGTGGTCTGGGCGACCAGGCCGGTGGCGGTGCCCACGACACCGGAGACCGGGGCGACGGAGTCAACGGTGCCGGTCACGGTGCCGAGCACGTTGCCGACGAGGCCACCGGACACGTTGTCCAGGTCGCTGTCGGAGATTTCCTGGGTCTGAACCTGGGGGGTGGAGTTCATGATGTTTCCCTTCGGATGAATATCTCGAAAAAAAGCTGCGCCCGAACCGTCCGGTGGGGTGGTCCGGCCGCGGCAGCGGGAGTCGGGTGCCCGAAATCGGGAACCGTTGGTGTGACTCCCGCAGTGTGAAGGATCAAAGCATGCAGGCGCGTTGTGCTGCTAATCGGACCGGCGCCGATCAGGACGTCATCGGTCCGCCAAATTACCTGACGTGCACGCGTGTCCATGAATGAGTAACAGCTTCTTCACATCTTCCCCCGTTTCCTTTCCGGGGAGCCGTCGTACGCACCGCAGGCGAACGGGACATTCCCGCATCAAACCGCTTAGTCGCAGGTCAGCGCGGGTAAGCGACACGGAAGGCCGTGTGCCGACTGCGCATTCAGTGTGCAGATTCTTTGAAGACCGCCAATTTTTGCGGTCCGTTGGCACGGGGCGGCCGGCGAACTCCGGCACACGCTCCCGACGGAGCCCGCCGAATGTTGCACCGGCATTAACCATGACCGATTCGCCCGGACTTCATGGGCGGCATTGCAGGCGTTGAGGGTATTCAACGGAATCATCGGCACTATCCGTACGCCATTCCCCTGGAAACGGATCGACCGGCGGCAGAACGGACATAACCGCATAACAACGCGGGCTTCGGACCCGCCAGAAATGGCCGATTTACCGCCCCGGTGGCAGCCGCTCATCGGCTGGGGCACGGTGAAAGGAGGCCGCGGGACCGGCGGACCGGGAAGGAGCCGTACGTGGACCCCGTCGAGGCGCTGGAGCGGATCGCCTTTCTGCTGGAGCGACAGGGGGCGGTGACCTACCGCGTACAGGCCTTCCGTACGGCCGCGGCGGCGATCGGCGCACTCTCCCGCGACGAGCTGCAAACGCGCGTCCACGACGGTTCGCTGGGGCGGATCAAAGGGCTGGGGCCCAAGACCACCCGAGTGGTCGAGGAGGCGCTCGCGGGGGTGCGGCCCGAGTATCTGGCGCATCTGGAGGACGAGGCGGGCGGGCCGCTGGTCGAAGGGGAGCGGGGAGCGCGGCTGCGGCGGGCGCTGCGCGGCGACTGCCATCTGCACTCGGACTGGTCGGACGGCGGCAGCCCGGTCGGGACGATGGCCAGGACCGCCCGCGACCTGGGGCACGAGTGGTGTGTGCTGACCGACCACTCCCCCAGACTCACCGTCGCCCGCGGACTGACCGCCGAACGGCTGCGGCAGCAACTGTCGCTGGTGGCCGAGGTGAACGAGCGGCTGGCGCCGTTCCGGCTGCTGACCGGGATCGAGTGCGACATCCTCGACGACGGCGCGCTCGACCAGGAGCCGGAGCTGTTGGAGCAGCTCGATGTGGTGGTGGCCTCGGTGCACTCCAAACTGCGGATGGAGAAGGCACCGATGACCCGGCGGCTGCTGGCCGCGGTCCGCAATCCGCTCGTCGATGTGCTCGGGCACTGCACCGGGCGGCAGATCACCGGCAAGCTCCGCCCGGAGTCGCAGTTCGACGCCGGGGAGGTGTTCGCGGCCTGCGCCGAACACCACACCGCGGTGGAGATCAACTGCCGTCCGGACCGCTTCGATCCGCCACGCCGGCTGCTGCGCCGGGCGCTGGAGACGGGGACCCTCTTCTCGATCGACAGCGATGCGCATGCGCCGGGCCAACTCGACTGGCAGATCTACGGCTGTGCCCGCGCCGAGGAGTGCGGTGTGCCGGCGGACCGGGTCATCAACACCTGGACGGAGCGCCAGTTGGCCACCTGGACCCGTACGGGCCGGACGCCGCGCCGCTGAGCGGGCCGGTCACCCGGCGTCCGGCGGGGCCTTGGGGGTGGCCGGGGTGAGCCGCAGCGCCACGACGTAGGAGACGACCACGGCGACGATCACCAGCGGCATGACGGTGAGACCGTTGTAGCCCATCAGCAACGTGGCCATCAGCACCGACGTCATCGGGAGCCTGAGCATCGCGACACACATCGCCCCGACGCCCATCGCGAAGCCCGGGGTGAGCGAGAGACCGGGCAGATGCGAGAGCGCCACACCGCCCGCAGCGCCGATGAACAGCGCCGGGAAGATGGGGCCGCCCCGGAAGGCGCTCAGCGAAGCGCAGTACGCCAGGCTCTTGCAGAGGACGAGGAGCAGCAGCGCCGCCACCGAATAGCCGGCGCTGTCACGGAAGAGCGAACCCAGCGCCGACTGGCCCGAATAGAGCATTTCGCTCGCGGGCTTGCCGGTCGCCCCGGCGAACCCGACCGCCAGCGCCCCCACCACCAGGCCCATCACCACCGTCGCCGGTACCCGGTGACGGACCACCCGCCCCTTGAGGAACAGCGAGAGCCGCCGTACACCGGTCGCGACGAACGCGGCGGCCACCCCGATGACCAGCGCCCAGCCGAACTCCGCGAGCGTCGGCTCCGTGGCCCGGGGGATGTCGTGCAGTGCGAGCGAGTACGTACCGAGGCCGGTCCAGTTCCCCAGCCCGGTGAAGATCAGCGCACCGATGCCGGATGCCAGCAGACCGGGCACCAGCATCATCCCGAGCAGGGGCCCGCTCAGCCCCGAGACCTCCATCAGCAAGAACGCGCCCAGGAGCGGGGAGCCGAGCAGCGCGCTGACCGCCGCGAAACTGCCGGCGGCGCCCACCGCGGCGACGGCCCGGCCCGGCATGTTCAGGTTCATCAGCCGTACGGCGCCCACGGCCAGTCCACCGCCGAGGGCGATGAGCGGCGCCTCGGGGCCGAGCACCGCGCCGAAGGCCAGGGAGGCCAGGGCCGCGAGCACGATTCCGGGGAGCGCCGAGAGGGCGGGCGCGCCGCCGACCGACAGCCCGTCGGCCGGCTCATGGCCACCGTTGCCGGGGAGGTAACGGATGGTCAGCCCGACCAGGAGACCGGCCACTGCGAGCATCGGCAGCGGCCACCACATCGGCGTCCCGGCGAAGCCGAGCGCCCGCGGCAGGTCCTGGTTGATCAGCGGTTCGAGTCCATGGACCAGCGTGAGAAAGCCGAACGAGACGGCACAGACCGGGACCCCGATCGCCGTCGCCACCAGCAGAAGCTTCAGATACCCGCCGGTGCGCACCATCGCGTACGGATCCTCGGGCACGGTGGCCGGCGCGCCGCCGACCGGGCCGGTGGGGCCGACCGACATCGCCTCGCCTCCTCGCCACCGCCGCCGTGACGAGCCTGCCATGACCGGCTCCGGTCGGCACCTCGGACACGATCCGGACGAGCGGCGTTCCTGCCCCTCACCCCTGAGGTGCCGCCGCCTCCTGGAGGGCGGCCAGGACCGGGCGGAGGAGCGGGTGCTCCTCGGCTCCTCGGCGTACCGCGGCGAAGACCTTGCGGGTGGGGGCCACATCGTCGACGGGGCGGACCACCACCCCCGTGAGGTCCATGTCGCGCAGGGCCGAGCGGGGGACGAGGGCCACGCCCGCCGCTGCGGAGGCAAGGGCGACGACGGCGCGGAAGTCGTCGGAGGAGTGTTCCAGGCGGGGCTGGAAGCCGGCGTATTCGCAGGCCAGGACGACCACGTCATGGCAGGGGTTGCCGGGGTAGGGGCCGATCCAGGGGTCGCCCGCGAGGTCGGCCACGGCCACCTGGGCCGCGTCGGCGAGGCGGTGGCCGGGCGGGAGTACGGCGTCGAACGGCTCGGCGTAGAGCGGGACGCGGGTCAGCCGTGGGTCGTCCGCGCCCGGTGCGCCCCGGTACTCGACGGCCACCGCGACATCGACCTGCCGGTCGAGGACCATCCGCAGGCTGGCGTCGCCCTCGGCGTCCTGGACACGGACCCGGATGCCGGGCGCGGAGCGGGCGAGCGCGGTGAGGGCGGGCGCGACGACCAGGCCGATGCCGGTGGCGAAGGCCGCGACGGTCACCGTGCCCGCCTCGCCCGAGCCGTAGGCGGCGAGCTCGGACTCGGCGCGCTCCAGCTGTGCCAGGACGGCGTTGGCGTGGGTGAGCAGGATGTCGCCCGCGGCGGTCAGCCGTACGCCGCGGGCGCTGCGCTCCACGAGGCGGTGGCCGGTCTCCTGTTCCAGGGCGGCCAGCTGCTGGGAGACCGCCGAGGGCGTGAGATAGAGCGCGGCGGCCGCGGCGGTGACCGTGCGGTGGTCGGCCACCGCACGGAGGATGTGCAGCCGTCGTGCTTCGATCATGCTTCCAGTTTCGCAGCAGTGACGCCCGGGTCGCGTCACTCCCCCAGCGCGGACCTCGCATCGATGAACGCGTCGACCGCGCGGTTGACGTCCTCGGTGGAGTGCGCGGCGGACAGCTGGACCCGGATCCGCGCCTGGCCCTGCGGGACGACGGGGTAGGAGAAGCCGATGACGTAGACGCCGCGCTCCAGGAGCAGCTCCGCCATCTTGGCCGCCTCGGCCGCGTCGCCGATCATGACGGGGGCGATGGCGTGGTCGCCGGGGAGGATGTCGAAGCCCTCCTCGGTCATCCGCGAGCGGAACAGCGCGGTGTTGGCGTGCAGCCGTTCGCGCAGCTCACCGGCCGACTCCAGCAGATCGAGCACCTTGAGCGAGGCGGCCGCGATCACCGGGGCGAGCGAGTTGGAGAAGAGGTAGGGGCGCGAGCGCTGGCGCAGCAGCGCGACGATCTCGGCGCGGGCCGCGACATAGCCGCCGGAGGCGCCGCCGAGGGCCTTGCCGAGGGTGCCGGTGATGATGTCGACGCGGTCCATCACCTCGTGCAGTTCGGGGGTGCCGCGGCCGCCGGGGCCGACGAAGCCGACCGCGTGCGAGTCGTCGACCATCACCATGGCGCCGTAGCGGTCGGCCAGGTCGCAGATCTCGCGCAGCGGTGCCACATAGCCGTCCATGGAGAAGACGCCGTCGGTGACGACGAGCTTGCGGCCCGCGCTCCCCGCCTCCTTCAACTGCCGCTCCAGATCCGCCATGTCGCGGTTGGCGTAGCGGAAGCGGCGGGCCTTGGAGAGCCGGATGCCGTCGATGATGGAGGCGTGGTTGAGGGCGTCGGAGATGACCGCGTCGTCCGGGCCGAGCAGCGTCTCGAAGACACCGCCGTTGGCGTCGAAGCAGGAGGAGTAGAGGATGGTGTCCTCCTGGCCCAGGAAGCCGGAGATCCGCTGCTCCAGCTCCTTGTGGACCTCCTGGGTGCCGCAGATGAAGCGGACCGAGGCGAGGCCGTAGCCCCAGCGGTCGAGCGCCGCGTGGGCGGCCGCGACGACCTCGGGGTGGTCGGCGAGACCGAGGTAGTTGTTGGCGCAGAAGTTGAGGACCTCGCCGGGGTTGCCGCCCGTTGTGACCGCGACGGTGGCGGACTGCGGGGTGCCGATGACGCGCTCGGGCTTGTGCAGGCCGGCGGCGCGGATCTCGTCGAGGGTGCCGCGGAGGTCGTCGCGTACGGAGTCGAACATCAGGGTTTTCTCCAGGAATCGGGGTGGGGCGGGACGGGCGGCGGGTCAGCTGGTCCAGTCGAGGATGATCTTGCCGCTGCGGCCGCTGGCGGCGTCGTCGAAGGCGGCGTCGAAGTCCTGGTGCGAGTAGCGGCCGGTGATCACCGGCGCGAGGTCCAAACCGCCTTCGAGCAGCACGGACATCGCGTACCAGGTCTCGAACATCTCCCGGCCGTAGATGCCCTTGATCGTGATCATGGAGGTGACGATCCGGGACCAGTCGACGGGGAACTCCTGCGACGGCAGGCCGAGCACGGCGATCCGGCCGCCGTGCGTCATGTTGGCGATCATGTCGCGCATCGCCTCGGGCCGGCCGGACATCTCCAGTCCGATGTCGAAGCCCTCACGCAGGCCCAGCTCACGCTGGCCGTCGGCGATGGTCGTCTCGGCGACGTTGAGGGCGAGGCTCACACCGACCTTGCGGGCCAGGTCGAGGCGCGGCTCGCTGACGTCGGTGATCACGACATTGCGGGCGCCCGCGTGCCGGGCGACGGCGGCGGCCATGATCCCGATCGGTCCGGCGCCCGTGATCAGCACATCCTCGCCGACCAGCGGGAACGACAGCGCGGTGTGCACGGCGTTGCCGAACGGATCGAAGACGGCGGCGATGTCGAGGTCGACGGGGACGCGGTGCACCCACACATTGGCCGCCGGCAGCGCCACGTACTCGGCGAAGGCGCCGTCCCGGCCGACGCCGAGGCCGACCGTGGACCGGCACAGATGACGGCGGCCCGCGAGACAGTTGCGGCACTTCCCGCAGACGAGGTGGCCCTCGCCGCTGACCAGGTCGCCGGGCTTGATGTCGGCCACATCGCGGCCGGTGTCCACCACCTCGCCGACGAATTCATGGCCGATGGTCAGCGGAGTGGCCAGCGACTGCTGGGCCCAGCCGTCCCAGGCCCGGATGTGCAGATCCGTGCCGCAGATGCCGGTGCGCAGCACCTTGATCAGTACGTCGCCCGGGCCCATGGCCGGTTCCGGCACGTCCATGAGCCAGAGTCCCGGCTCCGCCTTCTGCTTGACCAGTGCCTTCACCGCGACGGCTCCCGTACGTAAGAGGTGCGTGCTTGCCGGGGGCGCCCCGGCCGCCCGATCTACGCCGGAAAATCTTCCTTACGTCGGCCGCCTGGTCCATCGAGGTTTTCTTAAGCGCGATCACAGCTGCCCTTTACGCCCCTCAGCCGGCCGGGAGTGTAGGGGCTCCCGGCCGCGGGCGGCGGAATTCATCACAGCGTGAGTGGCCATGAGACCGGGGTGCCCGGGGTTACGTACGACTGGGTGGCAACACCGCACGGGTACCGACGCGACGCACCGCGGCCTCCCGTGTGCTTCGTACCTGTGCGTCCCTGGAGGTCAGTGAATTGAGCCACCGACACGTCAACAAGCGGACGGGCGCCATCGTCGGCGCGGCCGCTGCCGCCATCGCGGCCGCGGCGATCCTGCTTCCCAACGCCAACGCGAGCACGGACACGCCAACGGCCCCGCGGACGTTCAGCGCCCACTCGGCCACCCAGCTGGCGACGGCCCTCAAGGCGGATCTCGGGGACAAGGCCGCCGGCTGGTACCTGGACGGTGCGAACGGCCACCTGGTCATGAACGTGCTGTCGCAGGACGACGCCGAGAGCGTCACCGCCAAGGGTGCCGTCGCCAAGGTCGTACGCCACAGCATGACCGCGCTGAAGGCCGGCGCGCAGACCCTGCGCAAGAACGCCTCGGTGCCCGGCACGGCGTGGTCGATCGACCCGAAGACCAACAAGATCGTGGTGCTCGCCGACAGAACTGTCACCGGCGCGAAGATGGCCCAACTGTCCAAGACCACCGGCGGTATGGGCGATCTGGTCACCGTCAAACGGTCGCGGGGGGAGTTCACGCGGTACGACGGCGACGACGCGGGCAGTTCGGCGGGGGCCGGCGGTGCGCAAGGCGGCGGGCAGGCCGCGGGGCCGGTCGGCGGCAGTGCCATCTTCGGCGGCAATGCGCGCTGCTCCCTGGGCTTCAACGTCACGGTCAAGGGCGCGCCCGCGTTCTTGACGGCGGGTCACTGCGGCAACGACTCCAAGACCTGGTCGGCGGACCAGGGCGGCGGCCAGCCGCTGGGCACCGTGGCGGACTCGCAGTTCCCGAAGACCGACTTCGCGCTGGTCACCTATGACGACCCGGGAGCACAACCGCAGAGCGCGGTCGACCTGGGCAACGGCAGCACCCAGCAGATCACCAAGGCCGCGGAGGCCGCCGTCGGCATGAAGGTGCAGCGGTCGGGCAGCACCACCGGGCTCCACGACGGCACCGTCACCGGCCTGGACGCCACGGTGAATTACGGCAACGGCGATATCGTCAACGGCCTCATACAGACGGACGTCTGTGCCGAGCCGGGCGACAGCGGCGGCTCGATGTTCTCCGGCGACTCGGCCGTCGGACTGACCTCCGGCGGCAGCGGCGACTGCACCCAGGGCGGTGAGACTTTCTTCCAACCGGTCACCGACGCGCTGCAGGCCACGGGCGCGGAGATCGGTGCCGGCGGTGGCGGCGGCAACGGCGCGGGCGGCGGCGACGCGGGGGCCGGGAACGCCGGTGCAGGGAACGCAGGGGCCGGGAACGCTGGTGCAGGGAACGCCGGCGCGGGGACGGAAGACCCCGGTACGGGCACCCAGGCCCCCGGCACGGGGACGGAAGACCCGGGTGCCGGCGCCCAGGACCCCGGTACCGGTGCCCAGGACCCGGGAGCCGGCGGCAGCAGTGACCCCGGCATGGGAAGCGGTGATTCGCTGAACTGACCGCTCACCGAACCGACCACAAAACAAACGGAAATTCACGGTGGCTTCGGCCCCGCCCACCCGCAACGACGCCGGTGGGCGGGGCCGCTGCGCACGACGGGGCCCCTGAGTGTGGCGGAACCATAGCGACCGCCCGCGGAGCGGTGTCAAAATACCGGCCCTACTCCGACCCTTCCTCAGGGAAATCATGGCGTCGAACGAACTCGATTCCCATATCCCCGTCTTCCGCGGAGCCGGGCATCTGCTCCGCCTCATCGCCGATCTGGTGCGCAGGCCACGGCGCCGGGAGTGTCCGGAGCCGGTGCGCCACCGCGGAGTGGCGCAGGGGCGGGAAGGCCTTCCGGTGATCTGTCTGGTGGGCGGTGACGATCATCCCCAACTCGCCAAGGGCATCAGCTACTTCCTCAGCCACGCCGATCCCCGGCGGGTGCCGCACTGTCTGCATGATCTCCGCACCGACACCGCGTCCTCGGACCCGGAGTCCGTCGAGGCGGTGCGCCGCACCCTGGAGCGGCTGGCGCAGGGCTTCGCGCTCAGCGTCAACGGCAGCGACGGACGGGTCCGCTTCCGCCGGTTCGGCCTGGTCAACTGGCTGGCACAGACCGGTGTGGGCAACGGCCCCGGCTACACGGGCGGCCTGGAGGGCAATGACCACACCCTGCTGCAAGGACTGCGGGAGCGGGAATTCCGGCGCCGGCGGCTGTTCGGGCTGCTGCGCTCCCCGGAGACCGAGCTCGCGGTGGACGGCAATGTGCCGTGGTGGGTATGGCTGTTCGCCGTCCATGTCTTTCCGCTCGCGTGGTTCCGGGTCCGCCGCGGGCTGGGCTGTGAGTACCGCTGGCTGCTCAACCAGCCCTATCTCGCGCCGCGCGACCCGGGCACGTTCATAGGCTTCGCCGAGCGGCTGACCGCACCGCACAACCAGGTCGAAGACCCGGAACAGTTACGCAAGTTGATGGTCAACGCCTTCCTGGAGGATCTGCGGGTCGCGTTCCGCCGCCGCATCTGGCGGCCCCGTACGGCCCGGCGCACCGCGTACTGCGTGGCGCTGCTGGACGGCGTGGGCCCGGGCAACTGCGGCTATCCGCTGTTGCAGGCCGTCATCGACGTACGCAACGAGACCGGCGCGTTTGATCCGCTGCTGGTGATCAGCTGCGGTGCCGGGCCGCCCGCGGACGGCACCCGGATCCGTGCCGACTGGGGCCACAGCTCGCTGTGGGAGCTCTCCGACCGGCTCTACGGCGGCTGGCGGGACACCTTTCTGCACCAGGGCCGGGCCCGCAATCGCGCGCCCTGGTATCTGCCGGTCACCGTGCCGCGGCTGATGCCGCCGTCCGAGGAGAGCTACGAGCTGACCCGGCGGCTGGAGGTCGCCCAGGACGCCCGGCTGCGGATCCCCGAACCGCCGTTGTGGGCGCGCCGGGTGGTGTCCGTGATGGCGGTGTGCGGTGCGCTCGTCGCGCTGCTGGGGGCGGGCGGGCTGGTGCTGGGCGGGGAGAGCAACTACCGGCAGGCGCACTGCGGTCTGAGCCGCTTCGAGGACGATGCGGCCACCCTGCGCACCGCCGGGACCGGCGAGTGCATCGGGGTGGCCCGGCACGGTTTCACCTTCCACTCCCCCGATCCGTCGCTCGACACGACCCTGCGGACCATCTACGCCCAGAACAGCCGCGCCGAGGAGGTGCACCAGGCGTCGCCGGAACGCCCGTTCGTCACTCTCGTCCATCTGTCGGCGCTGCTCAGCGTCTCGGGCAAGCCGACCGGGCAGCTCGCCTACGGGCGTGAGGCGCTCCAGGGTGCGGCCAGCGCCCAGTCCCGGCAGCTGCGCAGCACCGGCGCCACGGAACCGATTCTGCGCATCTTCCCCGCCAACGCCGGGTCGGGAATGCGCTTCGGCACCGAGGTCGTGGACATCCTGGAACAGCTCAAACAGCAGGATCCGTCCCTCGTCGGGGTCACCGGGCTCGACCAGAGCCGGGAGGCGACCAACCGGACGATACGCAAGCTGACCGCGGTGGGGCTGCCGATGGTGGCCACGACCCTGTCGGCGGACTCGCTGGTACGGCAGTCCCCCATGTACTTCCAGGTGTCGCCGCAGAACACCAGGGAGGCGGATGTCGCCGCCGCGTACGCCGACCACCTCGTGGGACAGGGCACGAAGCGACCGACCCGGCGGGTGCGGATCATCAGCTCCGCCGATCCCAGCGACACCTACAGCAAGACTCTCAGCGACGATGTCGCGCGGCGCTTTCGCGGGCGCGGGTTCGCGGTCGAGAGGACGTCGTTCACCCCGCCCCCGCCGCCCGGCGAGGAGCCCTCGTCGGACGCCCCCGGCCCGGGGGCGGTCGGCCAGCGCAGTTGTTCCTATCCGGGTGTGGTGTTCTTCGCGGGGCGCTCGGAGGACTTCGAGTCGCTGCTCGGCGGCATCAACGAGTCCTGCAACTCGGATCCGCCCGCGATCATCGGCGGCGACGATGTGGCACGGCTGGCCGCCGACGCGGACCGCCGAGGGCACTATCCCGGGATTCCGTACGACTTCCTGGACTTCACGCTGGGCTCGGCGCGCTGCGACGGCACCAGCGAGCTGTACGCGGAGTTGAGCAAGCTGTTCCCCGAGGAGTGCGCCAAGGTCGCGAGCTCTTCGCTGGACGGCCATGCGGCGCTCGGCTTCGACGCCGTCAAGCTGTACATCAACGCGGTCAAACAACTGCGCGAGGAGGCCGCGCAGATGCCGCTGACACCGCCCGCGGTATGGCATGCGATCAGCGGCGTCCACGGCGACGAGGCGCTCGACGGGGAGAGCGGCATCATCAGCTTCGGCGGCGATGTGGACCGCCAGGTCCCGTTGGACAAGCTGCTGTCTGTGCAGCACATCGACGGTGTGGGCAGGCCGGCCCAGGCGGGGTTCTGCGGCCGGGTCGGCGGGCAGAAGCAGTCGTCGTGGTGTCCGCCGTTGGAGGCGGAGCAGGGCCGGTGAGGGACGGACCGACGGTCAGGCACTCAGGTGCTCAGGCCGAGACGACGGTGAACAGGCCGCCGTCGGGGTCGCGGATGACGGCCTGGGAGCCCTCGCCGTCCGCGGTCGCTGTCACGGGGGTGACGGTCCCGCCGGCGGCCACCGCGGCGGCGGTCACCTTCTCGATGTCCTGGACCGGGAAGTGGACATGCCAGCGGGGGCGCACCCGGGGGTCCGGGGCGTCCTCGACGCCGCCGCCGCGCAGGGTGGCGACGGTGTGCGTACCGTCGCGGACGATGACCTGGTCGTGTTCGTAGGTCACCTCGCAGCCGCCCGGCTCGCCGCTGGCCCAGCCGAAGACCTCCGCGTAGAAGATGGCGGCGGCGAAGGCGTCGCGGGTGCGCAGTTCCAGGCAGGCGGGCGCGTTGCCCTGTCCGACCGACCAGGCCAGCGTCTGGCCTTCCCAGAAGCCGAAGGTTGCGCCGTCGGGGTCGGCGGCCAGCGCGGCGCGCCCGGGGCCGAGCTTGATCGGGCCGACGGCGACGGTCGCCCCGCGCTCGCGGATGCGGTCCGCGGTGTCGTCGGCGTCCGCCACGGCGAAGTACGAGGTCCAGGCCACGGCGACCTGGTAGTTGCGGGCGAGGGCGCCGATGCCGGCGACCGGCTCCCCGTCGGCCATCGCCACGGAGAACTCCTCGCCGAGACTGGCCGGCCGGAACCGCCAGCCCAGGACGGCGGAGTAGAACTCCTGCGCGGCGTCCAGATCGCGGGCCATCAGACTGACCCAGCACGGAGCGCCACGTACGGGAGTGGCGGGGCCATGGGCCGACATGACATCTGCCTCCTGTTGCTCAGCGCCCTTTCCCACTCTGCCAGCGACCGGCCGGGGCCGCACCAAGGGCGCGTCCCCCGGCAGCGCAGTTGTGCCGGTCTTGATCAGGCTCGATGCTGTAGTTACTGAACCGGGCTGGGTTGATGCCATGAACGCATGGAACGCGGCGGGCGGCGCCGACTTCCGTGGTCCCCTCGACGTCACCAGGGCGGCCACAGCGGTTCTGGATGCCCGGGACGTGGTCATCGGGTGGAGCCCGGCGGCCCGGCGGCTGCTGGGATACCGGCCGGAGGACATCATCGGGCGCCCGTTGGAGACGTTCTTGCCGGCCGCCGAGGCGGCCGGTCCCCCAGCGGCCGAGCAGTTGCCGCAGACCCCGCTGAGCGGCAGCGAGCCGCGCACCGCGCGGCACCGGGACGGCCGGCTGCTGCGGGTGGCGATCACGTCCTGCCCGCTGAGCGTCACACAGGACGCCGGCGAGACCGCGCCGGCCCGCCTTCTGACGGTGACCGAGCTGGAGGCACAGCGGGTGTGGGAGTCCCAGCAGGCGATGCTGCACGGGCTGGCCACCGAGTCCCCGGTCGGCCTGGGCATCTACGACACCGAGCTGCGGCTGACCTGGGCGAATACCGCGTTTGTGCAGGAGATCGGGCTGCCGCTGCAGGATTTCCTCGGCACCGGGGCCGATGCGCTGTACCCGGACGGCGAGTTCGTGACCGAGGGGTATCCGCGGACGCTCGAAGCGGTCATGCAACATGTCCTCGACACCGGCGAGCCGGTCCTCGATCTGCACTTCGTCGGTCAGCAGCCCTCCGACCCCGGGAGCGACCATGTCTGGTCCTGCTCCTACTACCGGCTGCAGGACGCCCACGGGCAGGTGCTCGGGGTGTGCGAGGACGCCTTCGACATCACCGACCGCTACCAGGCACAGCGCCGGCTGAACCTCCTGGTGGAGGCCGGCACCCGGATCGGCACCACACTCGACATGGCTGTCACCGCCCGGGAGGTCACCGAGGTGGCGGTGCCGGACTTCGCCTCCGTGGTCACCGTCGACCTGGTGCAGTCCGTACTGGAGGGCGAGGAGCCGGAACCGGGCAACGGCATTCTGCCCCTGCTGGTCCGCGTCGCCACCCGCTCCGCCGACGATCCGGCGGACGCCGCGCCGCACCGCCCGTACGACATCGAGTACCCGCCGGGCTCGCTCCAGTACCGCAGCCTGTCCTCCGGCGGGATGATCTGCGGGGAGAGCGCCATGGTCGTGCCGCTGCGGGCCGGCGGCACCCCGATGGGGCTGGTCACCTTCATCCGCAGCGAGTACCCGTCGCTGTTCGACAAGGGGGAGATCGAACTCGCCGACGAGCTGGTCATCCGTACCGCGGTATGCCTGGACAACGCCCGCCGCTTCACCCGCGAGCACGCCGCCTCGCTGACCCTCCAGCACACGCTGCTGCCCCAGCATCTGCCGCCGCAGTCCGCCGTCGATCTGGCCCACCGCTATCTGCCCAGCGACGACCGGGCCGGGGTCGGCGGCGACTGGTTCGACGTCATCGCCCTCTCCGGTACCCGGGTCGGACTGGTCGTCGGGGACGTGGTCGGCCACGGGCTCCAGGCGGCGGCGACCATGGGGCGGCTGCGGACGACCGTACGCGCCCTGGCCCGGCTGGATCTGTCCCCCGACGAGCTGCTGAGCCGGCTGGACGACCTGGTGGGCCAGACCGCGGAGGACCAGGCGGCCACGGACGGCCCGGACGCCGGCCCCTACGACGTCGCCACCGGTGTGACCTGCCTGTACGCGGTCTACGACCCGGTGTCGCGGCACTGCACCATGGCGCGGGCCGGCCATCTGCCACCGGCCGTCGTCGACCCGGAGGGCGGGCTGTCCTTCCCGGATCTGCCGGCCGGCCCACCACTGGGCCTCGGGGGCCTGCCGTTCGAATCGCTGGAGATCGAGCTGCCGGTGGGCAGCCTCATCGGGCTCTTCACCAACGGGCTGGTCGAGGCCCGCAACCGGGACGTCGACGAGGGGCTGGAGATCCTGGGCCGGGTGCTGGGCGAGCACCGCAGACCGCTGGAGGAGCTGTGTGACCGTGCGCTGGCCGAGCTGCTGCCGGACGGGCCGGCCGCCGACGACTCGGCGCTGCTGCTGGTACGCACCCGCGAGCTGGACGCCCGGCAGGTGACCGCCTGGGAGCTGCCCGCCGAGCCGGCCGCGGCGGGCAAGGCCCGCGAGCTGGCCACCGGGCAGCTGCGGGAGTGGGGCCTGGAGGAGCTGTCCTACGCGACCGAGCTCGTGGTCAGCGAGCTGGTCACCAACGCCGTACGGCATGCCTCGGGGCCGCTGCATCTGCGGCTGCTGCGCGACCGGACCCTGCTGACCGAGGTGTCGGACACCGGCCACACCTCGCCGCATCTGCGGTACGCCGCCAGCGACGACGAGGGCGGGCGGGGGCTCTTCATCGTCGCGCAGCTGGTGCCGCGCTGGGGCACGCGCTACACGCCGTACGGCAAGACGATCTGGACCGAGCAGGCATATCCGCCGCGGTATTCCGGGGCGCCTGGGCCGGTCGGCTGACCGGCCGGGCGAACCCTGGGCCCAAACTCGCCCGGCGTACATCGTGCGGGTGTTCGGAGGCAGCCTCATGATGGAACCAAGCGAGGTCCCGGCGACTCGGCGGGCGCGGACAGAGGAGGACCTGTGACGACCAATGGCAGGGAGCAGTCGGCCGAGCGACGGCCGGCCGAGCTGTACACCGGTAGCGAGCGGCCCTACGACCCGGAGGACCTGGTGAAGGCTTCCGGGCGCGAGCCCACCCCCGCGAGCCTGGAATGGGCCAGGCGCCTGATCGCCGAGGAAGGCCCCGGCGCCATCGAGCGGTATCTGCCGTGAGTTCCTGAGCACCGGCCGCGGACGGGTGGCTCGCCCGTCCGGGGCCGCCCGACTGCGCGCGAGCGGGCGGTGGCATCCGCCCCGCCGCGCGGGTCGCGGTGCCGGTGAGTGGCGTCGGTCCGTCCGGGCCGAGCCGGCCGGTCGCTCGGCCGGTCCGGCGCACCCGCACGCGTCCTGGAGACCCCACTGCGACCGCCGACCGCCCTTTCTCCCGTCGCAACGGGTCGTCCACCGGGCGGTGTTGAGCGTGCAGCCGGTGAAGCCGTCCGCGAAAGGAAAACCCCTTGCGGCGGCCCGCACCGCTCGGCAAGATCCCCTCGGCCGAGTCCCGCCCCGGGCCTCGCCGTACAAAGGAATCAGCCATGACCACCGAACGCATCTCCCCGCCGGTACGCGCAGGCGAGCGGGAGACCCTGCGGGCCTATCTCGACTTCCACCGGGCCACCCTTGCCATGAAGACCGACGGCCTCTCCGACGAGGAGTTGCGCAGCCGCTCGATGCCGCCCTCCACGCTCACCCTGCTCGGCCTGGTGCGGCACATGGCCGAGGTGGAGCGCAGCTGGTTCCGCCGGGTGATCAACGGCGAGGACGTCCCGCTCGTCTGGTCGGCCGAGGGCGACTACCAGGCGGCGTACGACGCGAGCACGGCCACTCGGGCGGAGGCGTTCGACGCCTGGCAGACCGAGGTGGCACACTCCCGCCGCATCGAACAGCAGGCGGCCTCGCTCGACGTAACGGGCTACCAGCCCCGCTGGGGCGAGCATGTCTCACTGCGCCTCGTGATGCTCCACCTGATCCATGAGTACGCCCGCCACAACGGCCATGCGGACTTCCTCCGCGAGGGCATCGACGGGGTGGTCGGCGCCTGAACCGCCGGAGGGGCCCGGAAATATGACGGTCCGGGCGAGGACCAGCTCCGCGAGGCATCCGTGGCGCCCTCGCCGACCACCCTGCTCGGCCTCGTCCAGCACATGGCCGAGGTCGAGCGGAACTGGTTCCGCCGGGTCCTGTGTGCCGTGAGGGCGCAGGACACGCCCTAGCCGAGCTCAAGACTCGTCACGGCGAAGGTGCGTTGCTGCTCCGTCGGCGGGACCGGGCCGGTGTACATGCGTACGGTGTGCGACTGCGGGGTCAGGCCGCGCGTGGTGACCAGGGTGTGGGCGGCGCGGCGGGGCTCGGGGATGTCGAGGAAGACCTCGTCGGCCGGGTCGAGGGAGGCGGTGAGGGCGTCGAAGAGCGCCTCCGCGACCTCGGGGGTGTCGGCGAAGAGCGGGCCGATGCGGTGGCCGGTGCGGGCCGGGCGGATCGCTCCGTAGCCGGCGATCGCGCCGTCGCGCACATACGCGCGGGCGGTGTGGCCGGGGGCCGTCAGCCAGCGGGCGACGAAGGCGCGCCGGGCGGCGGGGAAGCAGTGCCGGTCGTAGGCGGCCAGGGCGTCGAGGTGGGCGGCGGTGACGGGGACGACGTCCGAGGACGGCTGCGTGCCGGGGCGGGTGGGGCGTCCGGCGTAGCGGAGAGTGTCGTAGGCGGGGGTGAACCCGGCGCGCTTGTAGGTGGCTTGCTGCTCGGGGACCGCGTCGAGGCCGACGGTCCGGGTGCCAGCGTGCGGGAAGGCGGCGCGCCAGGTGGCGAGGCCCAGGCCCTGTCCGCGGTGGTCGGGGTGGACGAGGTAGTAGCCGAGGAAGGCGTAGGCGTCGGAGTAGTTGACGACCGAGACCGCGGAGACCGTCCGTCCGCCGAGCCGGCCGATGAAGAAGCCGGCGGGGTCGGTGGGGTGGAAGCAGGCGGTGTCCCCGCGGCCGGGGTTCCACTCTTCGTCGGCGGCCCACTGCGCCACCTCATGCCAGTCGTCCAACGAGGCGGTGGTGACGGTGAGTTCGCCGGTCGCGGCCGGCTGGTGGTGCGGGGCTTCGCCGATGTGGGGCATACCGGGGGTCGTCCCTTCTAGTGGGGGCAGGGGGCGGAATCGGGTGTGGTGCGGTGGTGCTGCGCGGGGCGGGCCGGCTGGGGCCCTTCCGACCGGTCGGCCCGCCCGTGGTGAGGTGGGCGCGCCAGGGCCTGTCGGCCCTGGTCCGCCGGACGGGCGTTAGATCAGGTCCATGGCGGCGACCTCGTCGGGGCGGCCGTAGCTGACCGGGCCCTGGAAGCGCCGTCGGGCGGTGGCGAACCACCACACGGTGGCGATGATCAGCACCGCGGCCAGCGCGATCGGGGCGTAGTTGAACGAGGCCGGGGTGATCGGGTACGCCTGGGGCAGCATGAACAGCACATTGCTGATCAGGATCCAGGTCACCGCGATCGCCGCGACCGGCTTGCCGTAGCGGCCGAGGTTCCAGGGGCCGGCCTGGAAGTCGTCGAGCCGCAGCCGCAGGAAGATCGGCACGGCGTAGGCGAGGAACAGCCCGACGACATTGACGCTCACCACCGCGGTGAAGGCGGTGTGGGACCACCAGCCGGGCAGCACCAGCACCAGGGGGCAGGCCGCGGCGAGCCAGACGGCCTTGACGGGCGTACGGGTGCGCGCGGACACCGAATGCCACCAACGGGAGCCGGGCATCGCGCCGTCGCGGGAGAAGGCGAAGATCTGCCGGGTATTGCTGGTCATGTTGGCGAGACCGCAGAACAGCATGGCGCCGATAACGATCAACAGCAGGAACTTGGCGGTGCTTTGGCCGAGCGCATCGATGAGAATCTGCACCGGTGGTGCCTCGGCGGTCGCGGCGTGACCATAGTCACGGATCGCGTACACCAGTGCGAGCATGAGGATCAGTCCGGTGATCGCGGAGTAGCTGATCGCCCGCATGATGCCCCTGGGCGCGTTGACCGTTGCCTTCACCGTTTCTTCGGACATGTGGAAACTTCCGTCGAAACCGGTGAAGGTCCAGCTGGTGACGAGCAGCCCCAGCATTCCGCCGTAAATCGCATGGGTGAAGCCGGTGTTGTTGGCGAAGTGGGTGACGAACGACGGCGACTGATGGTGGTCGGGTATCACCGTCAGCGCGCCGACGATCACCACCATGCCGATCAGCAGCCACCACACGGAAATCCGGTTCACGACCGCAACCAGCCGCACCGTATAGGTGTTGGCCAGCGCCTGGACGACGAGGATGACCGCAGTGATGCCGACCGTCTGTTGCGGCGTCGGCTCGTAGGACGGCCACTGCATGGCGATGAATGCCTGGATGAAGGTGGCGGCGGCGAAGTTGGTGGCGGCCGTGCCGCCTACCTGGCCGACGAAGTTGAGCCAGCCCGTGTACCAGGACCAGGCGCCCTGGTGCCGCTTGGCCAGCTTGCCGGCCGAGAAGTAGAGCGCGCCGCTGGTCGGGTAGGCGGAGGCGATCTCACCCATGGCGGCGCCGACGAACAGCACCATCACCGATACGCCGATCCAGCCGAAGACCAGAACCCGCGGGCCGCCGGCGTTCATGCCGAACCCGAAGGACGAGAAGATCCCGGAGATGATGTTGATGATGGTGAAGGAAATGGCGAAATTGTCGAATGCGCGGAATCTGCGGGTCAGTTTCCGCGGATAACCCATGGCATGGAGCGTCGCGTCATCATCGAGCGTGACGGGATCTTCCGGGTGGGGGGCTTTCGAGCGGGCTGGGGACGTACGCTCGGACACAACCGCAACCTTTCTGGGGGGAACCGAGGGGGGAATTGGCGGGCTGAGCTGACCGAACAGGCGGGGGCAGATTTGAAGCAGACAGAGAGCAGATAGGAAGCAGGCGAGGAGAAGGCGTGGAGCGGCTCGGGCGGATTTTCGCGGCCATTGATCCGGCGCGTATCAGGCGTCATGCGGAACGGGGAGTCCGCAGGAGCGTCTGGCCTTGGTCAATTGCTCCGCGGGATCGCCGAATGCGCTCCAGGGCATACGTGAGGCGTACGGCCCCATGGCCGTGAAGACTTCCCGTGCCTCGAATTCACGCTTCGCCATGAACAGCGCATGCGCCAGATACGCCAGGTCGAGGACCGGCGCGAAGCGGTAATCGGCCGCCTGCGGAAACCAGTTGCGGTAGATGCCCATCGCGGTGGAGATCCACTGGGGTTGCTCCCAAGTACGGTCGGCGAGCAGGGCGGACGGGTTGTAGTCCTCGACCAGGGCCACCAGCGGCAGCAGCCGGAGCGGCGAGGCGGCCGGGGCCCGCTGGCTCAGGAACGCGGCAACGTCCCAGCTCGCGCTGGACGAACCGCCGTAGCGGGTGAAGAAGAACGACAGGAAGCGGTGGTGCGCCTCGCGGTGCCAGGGGGCGAGCCGGAGGATGTGGGCGAAGAGGTACCAGGGACCGGGCGGCGCGGTCAGCAGCCCCTGCGGCGCGGGGTCATGCGGGCGGTCCAGGCGCGACAGCGCCAGCTGGGCCACCCAGGGGGTGGGGTCCTCGGGAAGCAGCTTGGCGGCCCGCTCACACGCCGTTTGCGCTATCCGCGCCAGGGTGCCCTTGCGGCGGTCGCCGGCGTCGGCCATGCGCAGGGCCCGGAGCATCGCCACCCGCGCCCAGAGCAACGCCGCCTCGGGGCCCGGTTCTTCGGCCAGCCAGCGCTCCGCCAGGTCCGAGTCGGCCGCCTCGGAGGCCAGCACCAGCGACCGGTGCGCCCGGACCTCGAAATCGTCCCGGGCTTCCTTCAGAACCTCGTGCGCGCTGAAGTACCGTCCGGTCCTGACGTCCATACACGCGCGCGCCAGCGCTCGGTCATTGGCCGCTGGACTCCACACGTACTGCCCCTCGAAAGAGCCGGCCGCCATGGTCCCCTCCCGGTCACGAAGGCGTCATCCCCCACACCGCATTCCAGCCGCGCCGAATTCAGCTGGATCCCTACCACCGGTCAAGTGGCAGCGGCCACACCCTACTCATCCTCAACTCATCGCGAAAACAAGTCGCCTGGAATATCTGGTTCCGCACCTTTTAGTCTTGATGAGATTGAACAGGAAACAACTTTCCGGCCGATCTTCTGAACCTCTCCACTTTGCCACCGGATACGCCTCTGAGCATTTATTTGGCATATTCACATGTTCACAGGGCCTCCACAACTGGACAACGTTGTCGAATACCCCTCCGCTTCGGCGGACATCAAGACCGATCGCGGGTCGGACCGGGACCCGTAACTCGGCCCCGGTGGCGCAGACACGCCCGCGGACGGAAGGTCGCCGCGCCATGGCGCCGGAGCTCGTTCGGCAACTGCTCACAGTTCTCGGCCACTTCACGACGCTTTCCAGCCATGCCGGCCGAGGGTGGCATCGAGGCCGGGGTGGACGGCTCCCCGAAGCCGGGGAGGGCGGCACCGAACCCGGGGCGGGTGCGGCGCGATCGCCCGGCTGGACGCGATCACCCGGGCGGGCACTGTCCGCCCGAGCTGACGGCCCGCCATGAATTTCTTGTGCGTTTTGTTGAACGAAACTACGGCCTACCGGATACAACACACCCACGCACCGCCCGACTTGGCGGCGGACAACACGGATTCGGCTCAAGAGCAACCGAAATTAGCGGAAGCTACTTTCCGGAAGCGCGCGATCACATGTAGCGTTCGTCTGGACCGGAAGGCCGTGGCTTCGCACCACGTCATGGCCGAGTACGGGCATGGGCGCGAGCGTTCTGACGGCACGAACGGAGCGATCGCCCCCGCTCGGCGCACCCGCATCACGAGTGCCTGTGCGCCGTCCCCGCCTCACCACCGGACTGCGTCGCGCTCGCTGCGTAGCACCGCAGCACCCTTGAACGTCGAGCACCGCCATGTCTGTCCGTACACGCCTGCTTTGCAAGAGGAATGGGCCCAGATCATGTTTATGAACTCCTCGACGACCCCGCTTGCGTTGCGACCGGACGCCGACTTCGGCCGCCCGGAAATAGCCGGGCCCGGCGAAGGGCCACCCCTGGCGGTCGACCGGCTTCCCGACGGCACGTGGCAACTGACCCTGCACCACCTGGAACCCGTATCGGTCCACCGGCTGCCCTCGGACGAGGTCCACATCATCCTGGCGCCGCCGCGTGAGGAATCGCGCCACCGCGACGAGCAACCCGCCGCCCGGCCCCGGCCGGAGCCGATCCGGATCGATACCGCGGCCCGGACCGTCTTCATCAAGGGCCGCCAACTCAGCCTGCCACGGCTGGAATTCGATCTGCTGGCCCATCTTGTGCTGCATCCACGGCGCGCCTTCACCAGGGAGCAGCTGATGACTGCCGTCTGGCCCAGCTGCCAGTCCAGCACCCGCACCGTCGATGTCCATATCGCCCGGCTGCGCCGACGCCTGGGACCGGGTCTGCGCGACTCGATCAGCACGGTCTTCGGCATCGGGTACAAGTACCAGCCCACCCCTTAGCCGGGTTCGCTGCGGCGGACGCCGCGCGTACGCACACGGGGGCGGTGGCCGGTCGGAGGCCGGCCACCGCCCCTCGGCCGGCCGCGTGCGGCTTCCTCTCCGGGCGTCACCTTTCGGCCAATACCTGTCGACCCGTCAGATGGAGGGACCGGAAAAACGGGCGGCGGGTTCGTTGTGNTGTCGACCCGTCAGATGGAGGGACCGGAAAAACGGGCGGCGGGTTCGTTGTGCCGGAGGGATCCGTGCCCCTCATCCGGCCCCGCCGGACGATGCCCCCGCAGCGGTGGTGTTGAGGTGCGACGGGGTACCGGCGGCTGGTTCCTTGCGGACGAAGGCGCGTCGTAGGGCGTGGTAGGGCTGGTCCGGGTCGTAGAAGATGCGGTGCATACGGGCCAGTTCGTGCTCACGGTAGGCGGCGAGCGGCCGTTCGGCCTCGTCGCGTTCCCGGTCGGCCTTCTTCATGGCGATCCGGGCCTGGGTCGCGGGTGACGATGCCAGCCGGACGGCGAGGTGGGCGGTCTGTGCGGCGAACTCCTGTGGGGCGCAGTCGATGAGACGGTCCACCAGGCCGAGTCGCTGCCCGGCCGCCGCGGTGATCGGCAGGGCGCGTTCGGTGAGCTGTGCGGCCACCTCGGGTCCGGCCCTGCCGGGCAGGGTGTACGTCCAGTATTCCGAGCCGTAGAGCCCCATCAGCCGGTAGTGGGGGTTGAGCACGACGGCCGAGCGGCACCACACCTCGTCGGCGGCGAGGGCCAGCATCGCCCCGCCGGCCGCGGCATTGCCGCCGAGCGCGGCGACCACCAGCCGGTCGGTGGTCGTCAGGACGGCATGCACCAGGTCGTCCATCGCGTTGATGTTGGCCCAGGACTCCTCGGCGGGGTCGGCTGCGGCCTCGATGACGTTCAGATGGATGCCGTTGGAGAAGAAGTCCCGTCGGCCGCCGAGGACCAGCACAGAGGTCGGCCGGGCGCAGGCCTGGCGGTAGGCGGCGAGCAGCCGCCGGCAGTGGTCGGTGCTCATCGCGCCGCCAGGGAAGGAGAACTCCAGCAAGCCGGCCGGGCCGTCCTCACGGTAGCGGATGTCGGTCCAGGTGCGGGGGCCGTCGCCGGGGGCGAGCGGTGCGGGGACCTCGGGCACGGGTGGGAGACGGTCGCCCAGCGCCAGGGTGGCGGGGAGTTTGACGGTGCCGGGCTGCCCCGGGGCGCGTGGCGGCCGCAGTTCCGGGATCCATACCGCGCCGTCGGCGGTCGCCCGGCAGATCGCGCCACATCGGGTGGCGAGCAGTTCGCCCGGCCGGCCCGTCAGGGTGTCCTCCGGGTGGCCGCCGTGCAAATACCAGGTGCCGCCGAGCAGTTCGTCCCGTACGCCGGGCCGCGAGTCGGCGGCGCGCAGCTTGCGTACGACGGTGTCGGTGGGGTCCATGTGCCAGTCGATCCGGCGGCGGTCCTGGCGGAAGGGTGGCCGGGGGCGGCCGGGTTTCGCGGCGGCGGGCAGCGAGTCCTGCGGCTGCGGGCGGTGGGTGCCGGACGCACAGCGTTCGACGGCGGACAGCACCGCCTCGATCGCGGCATCGGCGATCTCGTTGCGGTACAGATCGCTCTTGCCCACATCGGGGACCGGGCAGCTCGCCGCGGCCCAGACGTCACCGGCGTCCATCTCGTCATTGGCCTGCAGGACCGTGACGCCCCATCGGTCGGCGCCCAGGTGTACCGCCCAGTCCACCGAGGACGGGCCGCGGTCGCCGACGGGGCCGGGGTGCACGATCAGGCAGGTGTACGCGGACCACACCTCACGGGGGACGGCCGTCTTGAGCATCGGCGCCACGATCAGATCAGGCGCATGACCGCGTACGACCTCGGGGAGCGGCGTCTCTCGCGTCACCAGCTCCACGCTCACATGGTGCCCGCTGTCACCGAGTTCGGCGTACACGCGCTGCGTCAGGCTGTTGAATGCGCCGGCGATGAGCAGAATGCGCACGGCAGACCCCCTGGAGCTGGAACCGATGAGCGGGTAACTGGTCGTGATCGTTCCCCACCCGTGGCCGTGGGCCCCGGGACCTGCTGGGCAGGTCACCCGAACGACGGCCGCCGTGCGGCGCAATGCCGCACCGGGCGCGCGCGGACGGTCCGTTCTGACTGCTCGTCATATGGTTCCGCGGTTGATCATCTCGACGCAATTCCGCCAAAGTTGGCGCGCCGGGCACGCTTCCACGGACGGCGGCATTGCGCTTCATTGACATTCGCTTGGTCATTCTTTTACTTTCGGTGCAGCGGCATCAGCGCAGGTCAGCGCCGTATGCCCGGTCCGGGGAAGGCGACCACTGCCGCCGCCCGGGCCCCGTCCGTCTTCCGCACTCTCACCGGAGGTCCCCATGGAGCAGCTCATCAAGAAGATGGCCCAGGACACCGTCTGGCAGAACTGGCTCGCCGCCAACTCCGCCACACAGGCGGCGAAGAACGGCTGCATCAGCGCGGCGCCCAAGGCCGGCTGCATCAGCGCCACGCCCAAGGCCGGCTGTATTTCCTGAGCGCCACTCCCACCGATGGCCCGGGAGCGGGACGGCGGCGCTTCCCCCGCCGCCGGTCACCGCCCGCTCCCGGGCACCGCGCCCCGAATTCCCCCTGCGGGCACCCCGTTCCGAGCGTTGACGAGGAATCCATGGATGGTCAGCCGACCGCCGAGGTCATCGAGCAGATCCGCGACATACCGATCTACCGCGAGTCGCTGGCGAAGGGCTACTTCCCCCTGCTCGACAAGCCGGAGATCGCGCGCGGCTTCCCCGACAACTGGATGACGCCCCGGCTGGCCGCGGCGCTGGAATCCGGCGAGGCGGAGTTCGTGCTCTCGACGGGCACCAACCACGCCCGGATGCAGATCATCCGGCCCCCGTATTTCCTGCTGCGCTCCTATTACCGGCTGTGGAGCGAGCACCCCGATATCGCCCATACCTGGGAATCGGGCTGCCGGCGCGTCTCGCTGACCACGGTGCTGGCGACGGAACACGTGGCGCGGGTCAATGCCGCACGGCGCGGCGTTCCGCCGGAGCCGGTCCCCACTCTCGACGACCGTTGGCTCGACGAACGCACCTGTTATCTCAATCTGCGGCTCGACCCGGCGCAGTGGGAGCGCGCCGAGGTGGTGCGGATGCTCGGCGAGATCCGGGCCGCCCGGCAGGCGCACCCGCGCGGCTGGTACCACCTCGACTGCTCCGGATACCACCTGGCGCATCTGGTGCGAAAGGTCGGAGAATGGGGGCTGTGGGACGACTTCCCGCCGCCCGCCAGCATCATCCACGCCTACGAATACACACCGGTCAACGTCCGGCGTTATCTGGAGCAGCACTTCGCCTGCCCGATCATCGATCTGTTCGGCAGCACCGAGCTCGGCTATCTCTACTTCAGCGACCGCCGCGGCACCTACTGGCCGCATCTCGACAAGATGAGCGTCGAGCTCCATCCGGTCGCTGCCGGAAGCACGATCTACCAGCTCATCGTCTCCAGTGTGCGCAATCCCTATATGCCGCTGATCCGGTACCGCTCGGGTGACTGCGTCCGCACACTGGACGGTACGCCCGACCCCGGAAAGATCGCCCAATTCTGCGGCCGGCAGAAGGAATTGCTCAGCACGCCGCACGGGCCGGTCGCACAGGGCGACCTCGACCGGTGCATCGGCGAGGCCTCGCCGCACGTCTTCGTGCACCAGTTGCAGCTGACCGGGGATTCCGGTGCGCGGCTGGCGTATACGACGTTCAACGGTGCACCCGTCGCGGCCGCGGAGGCCGCGGCGCTGGAGCGGGGCATCGGGGAACTGACCGGGCGACGCTGCCGGCTCGACCACCGTACGCACATCCCCATCGGCAAGTCGGGAAAGTACGCCTGGCTCGCGAACGACGCCAGTAGCACCCGGACAGGAGAGACATGACCAGCCGGCCGCGGATATCCGCCGACGATCTCAAGGACCTGCTCGGTGAGGCGCTGCACGCCGAGGTCGTGACGTATTTCGACGAAAAGAGCGCCGCGCCCCGGGAGTTCGTGGCGCGTCAGGTCACCGAATGCCTGCGCTATCTCTATCTCGTCTCCCGGCACCACGACCGGCTCGGCGGGCTGTTCCTGCCGGTCGAGCAGGACATCGACGAGATCTGGCACTACCTCATCCTGCAGACCCGCGAATACCGGGCACTGTGCGAGGAGCGGCTGCCCGGACGGTTCTTCATCGAACACCGCAGCATCGCCTACGAGGACTACCAGCAGGAGCCGGGCCGCGAGCAGGCGCTCGAAGAAGCCCTGCGCTGGATCCCGTTGTACTGCCAGGAATTCGGCCCGTTCGACGAGGGCGCGCTGCCGCACTGGACCATCGTGCGTTTCCTCCATGAGCAGATGGGGCTGTCGCTCGCGGATATCGCGGCGCTGGAACCGATGGCAACTCCGTAGGGCCTGTCCCTCACCTCACCCCTGACATTCACCGCCGGTTCGATCGGAAAGGAATCATGAAGGCACGGAACGGCGCCCCGGCCCTACGCGAGGTGCCGGAACAACGGCGCATTCTGGCCGTGCTGGTCTTCTCGCAGATACTCAGCGGTGCGGGCCTGGCCGCGGGAATCACCGTCGGCGCACTGCTGGCCGAAGAACTGCTCGGCTCGACGGGTCTGGCCGGCGTGCCCAGTGCGCTGTTCACCGCCGGGGCCGCGCTCGGCGCCGTCGGCATCGGCCAGGTCTGCCGGCGCTGGGGCCGGCGCCCCGGGCTCGCGCTCGGGTACGGCGTCGGGGCGCTCGGCAGCCTCGGGGTCGTGGCGGCGGCCGCCCTCGGCAACGCTCCGCTGCTGTTCCTGGCCCTGCTGGTCTACGGAGCGGGCACAGCGACGAATCTGATGGCGCGCTACGCGGGAGCGGATCTGGCCTCCCCCGCGCGGCGCGGGCGCGCCGTGAGCACGGTGCTCTTCGCCACCACGCTCGGTGCGGTGGTGGGCCCCAACCTGGTGACGCTGACGGGAGAGGTGGCGCACTCCTGGGGCATCCCCCGCCTCGCCGGACCGTTCCTGCTGGCCACCGCCGCGTTCGGGTCGGCCTCGGTGGTACTGGCCTGTCTGCTGCGGCCGGATCCACTCCGGCTGGCCGAGGCGCTGGCCAAGGACAAGAGCGTGGCGGAGGCCGCCGGCCCGACGGCCGAGGGCCCGGCGGACGACTCCGACGAGCCGCCGGCCGCCCGCCCGCGGCGCGCCGGGGTGGTCACCGGCACCACGGTCATGGTCCTCACCCAGCTTGTGATGATCGCGGTCATGACGATGACGCCCGTGCACATGCGGGCGCACGGGCATGGCACCCAGGCGGCCGGTTTCGTCATCGCCCTCCACGTTGGCGCGATGTTTCTGCCGTCACCGCTCACCGGGCTGCTCGTCGACCGGGTCGGCCGGCTGTGGGTCGCCGGCGCGTCCGGTGTGACCCTGCTGGCCGCCGGTGTCCTCGCCGCCGTGGCCCCGCCGTCCTCCCTTCCCGCTCTGGCCACCGCGCTGGTACTGCTGGGCCTGGGCTGGAACTTCGGGCTGATCAGCGGCACCGCCATCGTCACCGACGCACTGCCGCCCGCCCGACGCGCCTCGGCGCAGGGGCTGGTGGACGTCGGCATCGCGCTCGCCGGTGCCGCCGGCGGCGCGTCCTCGGGCCTGGTCGTCGTCCTCGGCGGCTATCCGACGCTGGCGCTGGCCGGCGGGATCCTCGCGCTGGCGGTCGTGCCGGTGGTCGCCTGGTCGGTCCGCCGGCCGCCGCACCCCGCCGCCGGCGCCGCCCCCCGTACGGATACGGAACGGACATGAACTCCCGTCCGGCCGACGGTTGTACGCGGCGCCGGCCCGCAATCCCGTGCGGCCGGCACACAATCGGGGAAATCTTGAAACTTGGCGTCATTTCTCGTTATCACGCCGGAAACCTGGATGCTGCACTATTGGGACAGGCTGTAGACGCATGAACGAGCCACGGGGGGCCACGATGCGGAAGGACACCGGCATACCGGGCATACCGCTGCCGCGTCGGTTCCGTACTCTCCTGACCGCCCTCGTCGTCGTCCTGGCGTTCCTGCTGGGCGGTGTGGGGCCCGCCGCCGGTGCGGCGGCCACCGCCTTTGCCGCGCCCGCCCCGAAGCCCGCGGGCGCCCCGCCGGCCGCCAAGCCCAGCTCCGACAACAACGAGGAAAAGACCAAGCGCGAGGCCGAACGCGGCCAGCCCCGGGGCGCCGCCCGGACCTCCGCCGGAGTCCCTCACCACCCCGGCCGGCCGCTGCCGCCGTACACCGCCGGCCCGCCGGCGCCTCATGCCGCCACGGCCTCCGGCGGTCCTTCCGCCGGCAGCTCCACCAAGGCGGTCAGACCGGTCTCACTCCCCGTCCTGCACTGCGTGTTCCGCTGCTGAACGCGGTTGTGGTGGCCTGCCCCACCAACCGCACCTCGCACGTCCTCGCCACCACCCCCACAGTGGCACCACTCATCAGCAGGAGACCTCCTCATGGAGACCTTCATCCAGCATGCCCGGGGCCTGATGGCCCGTATCGCCGACCGGCGTGACGCCCAGGAAACCTACGGCCGGCTCGCGGCCGGCCAGTCGCCTCTCGCCCTGTTCATCACCTGCTCCGACTCCCGGGTCATCCCGTCCCTGATCACCGGGGCACAGCCCGGCGAACTCTTCGAACTCCGGACGGCCGGCAACGCCGTCCCCGTCTACCAGGAAGGCATGGCGGCCTGCGCGGAGGCCGCGACCATCGAGTACGCGATGCGGGTGCTGCGCGTGGCCGACATCGTGGTGTGCGGTCACTCGCACTGCGGCGCGGTCGGCGCCAAGGCCCGTGGCGAGGACCTGACCGGCGCACCCGCCGTACGGGACTGGCTCGCCCAGCAGCTCTCCGACGAGCTGCCCAAGGACGAGGAGCCGACGGTCGCCGCCGCGGTCCAGCAGCATGTGCGCGAACAACTCGACCGGCTGCGCGGCTACCCGTGTGTGCAAGAGCGCCTGGCCGCCGGCGAGGTGACGCTGCACGGGTGGTTCTACGAGGTGCACACCGGCCTGGTGGCAGCACATCAGCCGGCCTCCGACCTGTTCCTCCCGCTGTGAAGGCAAGCGTGCACCTCATGAAGCGACTCACCTCCCTCCGGGCGGACTTCACCGCCTCCCTCGTCGTCTTTCTCGTCGCCGTCCCGCTGTGCGTGGGGGTGGCGGTCGCCTCCGGCGTACCGGCCGAGCTGGGGCTGGTCACCGGCGTCGTCGGCGGACTGCTGACCGGTCTGCTGCCCGGCAGCAGCCTGCAGGTCAGCGGCCCCGCCGCCGGTCTGACGGTGCTGGTCTTCGAAGCCGTCAAGGAGTACGGCATCGGCGCACTGGGTGCGCTGGTACTGGCGGCCGGTGTGCTGCAACTGGCCATGGGCGCCCTGAAGTTGGGGCGCTGGTTCCGGGCGATCTCGGTCGCCGTCGTGCAGGGCATGCTGGCCGGCATCGGCCTGGTCCTGATCGCCGGACAGCTCTACGCCCTCACCGACGCCAAGGCGCCGGGCAGCGGGCTGGCCAACCTCGGCTCCATGCCCGGCCTGGTCATGGACACCGTACGGTCGGGGACCGCGCTGTCCGCGTTCGCCATCGGCGCCGGCACGATCGCCGTCCTGGTGCTGTGGCCCCGTTGGCGCCGCGCCGCACGCGTCCTGCCCGCGCCGCTGGCCGCGGTCACGCTCGCCACCAGCGCGGTCTGGGCGCTCGATCTGCCGGTCGCACGCGTCCAGGTCAGCGGCCTGCTGGACGCGATCCAGCCCCCCGGCCTCGCCGACCTGGGCCGGCTCACCGAGATCGGTGTGCTCGGCACGGTCCTCGCCTTCACGCTCATCGCGTCCGCGGAGTCGCTCTTCAGCGCCGCCGCGGTCGACCGGCTGCACGACGGGCCGCGTACGGACTACGACAAGGAGCTGATGGCCCAGGGTGCGGGCAACGCCGTCTGCGGTGTCCTCGGTGCCCTGCCGATGACCGCCGTCATCGTGCGCAGCGCCGCCAATGTCCAGGCGGGCGCGAAGACCAAGGCCTCGCGGGTGCTGCACGGTGTCTGGCTGCTGGTGTTCGCCGCGGCGTTCCCGGCGGCGCTGGGTGTGGTGCCGGTGGCCGCGCTGGCGGGCATCCTCGTGTACGCGGGCTGGAAGCTCATCCCGCTGCGCGAGCTGCGGCCCCTGTGGCGCGAACACCGCGGTGAGGCCGTCGTCCTGTTCGTCACCGCCCTCGCGATCGTGACGGTCAATATGTTCGAGGGCGTCCTGATCGGCCTTCTGATGGCCGTCGCGAAGACGGCTTGGGAGACCTCCCATGTGCACCTGGAGGTCCACACCCCGGACGACGCCGAGGAGCCGGTGCAGGTACGCGCCGTCGGCAATGCCACCTTCCTGCGGCTGCCCAAGATCCTGGACCAGTTGGAGGCGCTGCCCGCCGACCGGGACGTGGAACTGGATCTGAGCGGGCTGCGGCACCTCGACCACGCCTGCGGCGCCGCGCTGACCAACTGGTCCGAGCAGCACCGCCGTAACCTCCGGGCGGTGGAGCTGGTGTCCTGACGGGGATCCGGCGGGCGACGTCGGACAGGAGCTCGGGGGCGGTCGCGGTGTCGCGGCCGCCCCCGAGCGCGTGGGCCGGTACCCGCGCCTGTCCCGTACATCCAGCGTCTGCGCGCTCTCCGGTCGGTTGCTCAGCCGCGTTCCGCGTCCACCGTCGTCAGCCGCTCGTACGCCCGTGGATCCCGGCGCCGGATGCGCAGCGCCACGACCGGTCCGGCGGCGAAGACGAGCGGCAGGGGTGCCAGCAGGGCGATATTGATGCCCGTCGGCGCGTCCGTCAGCAGGTCGAAGTTGCGGCAGACCAGCACGATGAGGACGACGAGACCGGCGCAGGCGGCCAGCGGTGCGGCCACGACGCGCCAGGCGGGCTGCCCGCGGCGGTCGCCGCGGAAGAAGCCGAAGACGGCGAGGGCGGCCAGCGCCTGCAGCAGCATGATGCCGAGGATGCCGGTGCCGTTGGTCCACAGGAAGGTGACGGCGTACGGGTCCTGGCCGGTGAGGATCGTGGCGAGCACGACGAGCAGGGCGATCGCCGACTGGAGGAGAACGGCGGCGGCCGGGGAGCGGTGCCGCGCGGTGACCGTGCCGAGGCGGCGGGGCAGCAGGCGTGCGCGGCCGAGGGCGTAGAAGTAGCGGGTGGCGCCGTTGTGGAAGGCGAGGGTGGCGGCGAAGGCGCTGGTGATGATGAGGAGATGCATGGCGTCGGCGGCCCAGGCCCCGGCGAAGCGCCGGGTGGCGGCGAAGACCATCTCGGTGCCCGCGGCGGCTTTCGCGACCGCCTGTGCGCGGTCCGCCCCGTAGGCGTTGATGATCGTCCAGACGGTGAAGGTGTAGAAGAGCGCGAGGAATCCGACCGCGATACAGGTGGCTCGCGGCACCGAGCGCTCCGGACGGCGCGCCTCCTCGGCGTAGATCGCGGTGGCCTCGAAGCCGATGAACGCGCCGACGCAGAGGACGAACATGCCGCCGGCGCCCGCGGTGCCGAGGTGCTCCGGCGAGAGCGCACCGAACCGGGGGCCGTCGGGCCCGCCTCCGTGCGCGAACACCGCGGCGTCGAAGACCAGCAGGATCAGCACTTCGAGCGCCAGCGCGACACCGAGCACCTTGGCGCTGAGGGTGACCTTGCGGCAGCCGAGGACACCGATGGCGACGAGCCCGGCCAGCGCCCAGGCCCACCAGGGGACGCGGACGCCGGTCAGATCGCGGAACCCGGACCCGGTGAACCAGCCGAACACGGCCAGCAGGCCGACCTCGATGGCGTTGTACGACAGCAGGGCCACATACGCCGAGCCGACGCCGGCCGCCCGGCCGAGCCCGCGGCCGATGTAGGCGTAGAAGGCGCCGGCGTTGCGGACATGGCGGCTCATCGCGGTGAAGCCCGCGGCGAAGACGATCAGCAGCAGTCCGGAGAGGAGATAGCCGAGCGCCGCGGCCTGCCCGGCCATCTTGATCGCCACCGGGGCCGCACCGGCCATCACGGTCAGCGGGGCGGCCGCGGCCACGACGAAGAAGACCAGGTCAGCGGTGCCGATGGCGTTCTGTTCCAGGGTTGGGGCCACGGGTGGCGCGGGGGCCGCGGAGGCTTGCGGCGCGGGCGGCTGGGTACTCATTGGCGAGACCGTAGGCGCGGCGCGGCCCGTGGGAAAGAGCGCATTTCGCGTGCGGGAGGCGCACGGGACGCGACGGCGTGAGCGGGATGATGGTGCCCGCCGCGGTTGTTGAGGGAAGGACAGACGGTCGTGGGCGGCGGTTCTGCCGGCCGCGGTCGGTTCACACCGGTCTTCGTTGGATGGGACGGACAGCATGCCTCTTCAGGGTGAGTACGAGCCGAGCCCGGCGCAGTGGGTGCGCGATCAGGTCGCGCTGTACGAGAGCTCCGGCGGTACGGAAGGCACGACGCTGCGCGGGTTGCCGGTCGTCGTCCTCACCACCCGGGGTGCGAAGAGCGGCAGGATCCGCAAGAGCCCGCTGATGCGGGTGGAGCACGGCGGGTCGTACGCCGCGGTGGCCTCCATGGGCGGCGCGCCCACGCACCCGGTCTGGTACCACAATGTCGTGGCCGATCCGCGGGTGGAGCTCCAGGACGGCCCGGTGCGCCGGGACATGACGGCCCGTGAGGTCACAGGTGAGGAGAAGGCGCTGTGGTGGGGGCGCGCGGTCGAGGCGTACCCCGATTACGAGGACTACCAGAAGAAGACGGACCGTCAGATCCCGTTGTTCGTGCTGGAGCCGGCGGCCACGGAGCACTGACCGGGCGCCGTCGGCGCTCAGAGTGTCACGAGGGAGACCTCGGTGGCCTTGACGCTGGTCCATACGGACACCCCGTCGGCGAGGCCGAGTTCAAGGGCGGCCGACGGGGTGATTTCGGCCACCAGATCGGGGGCCTGGTGCGAGGTGACGAGGATCCGCAGCCGGCTGCCCGCCGAGGTGATCTCCCGTACGGTCCCCGGCCAGACGTTGCGGGGGCTGCCCGCGGGCTTGTCGAGGTGTACGGACACCGCCTCGGGGGCGATGATCGCCAGGGCCTGGGCGCCGTCGGGGAGTTGGTCGGCGACGACGAGATGGCCGCCGTCGGCCAGCGCAAGGCGGTCGCCGGTGGCGGTGCCCGGCCAGGCGTTGCGGCCGAGCATCCGGGCGACCCAGGGTGAGTGCGGGTGGCGGGCGACCTCGGCGGGCGGGGCGTCCTGGAGGGCGCGCCCGCCGTCGAGTACGAGGACCCGGTCGGCGAGCGAGACCGCTTCGACGGGGTCATGGGTGACGATCAGACAGACGCCGCCGAAGCCCGCGAGATGGCCGCGCAGGGTGTGGCGGACGTGAGCGCGGGTGGTCTGGTCGAGCGCGGCGAGCGGCTCGTCGAGCAGCAGCAGACGGGGGCGGGCGGCCAACGCCCGGGCGAGGGCGACGCGTTGGGCCTGTCCGCCGGAGAGCTGGGCGGGCTTGCGGTGCGCGAGGTGGCCGACGCCGAGCCGGTCGAGCCACTGCTGTGCCGCGCGGCGGGCCTCGGCGCGCGGGGTGCCGTGCGCGCGCAGCCCGTACGCGGTGTTGGTCAGGGCGCTCAGATGCGGGAAGAGCGCGCCGTCCTGGGGGACCCAGGCGACGCCGCGGCGGTGCGGGGGCAGTGCGCTGACGTCGGTGTCGCCGAGGCGGAGCGCGGCGCGGGCGCGCGGGGTGAGGCCGAGCAGGGCGCGCAGCAGGGTGGTCTTGCCGGCGCCGTTGGGGCCGACGACGGCGATGGTGGTGCCCGGTTCGGCGTCCAGGGTCAGCTGGTTGAAGCCGGTGACCTCGGCGTGCAGCGGCCAGCGCTCCTGGGGCGCGGCGGACTGCGCGACGGGCGGGTGGACGCCGGTGGTGGGCGGGGCCGCGGGGTCGGTGTCGTCGGCGGCGCGTGCGCTGCGGGCCGCGCGGTCGGTGGTGGCGCCGGTCCAGCGGCCGCGCAGACAGATCAGGACGGCCATGGCGATGGCGAGCAGCAGCAGGGAGACGGAGGTGGCGGCGTCCGGGGAGTCCTGGAGCAGCAGATAGACCTGGAGCGGCAGGGTCTGGGTGGTGCCGGGCAGATTGCCGGCGAAGGTGATCGTCGCGCCGAATTCGCCGAGCGCGCGGGCCCAGGTCAGCGCGGCGCCGGCGGCGAGGCCGGGGGCGACCATGGGGAGGGTGACGGTGCAGAAGACCCGTACCGGAGAGGCGCCGAGGGAGGCCGCGGTCTCCTCGTAACGGGGGCGCAGTCCGGCGAGCGTGCCCTCCAGGCTGATGACCAGGAACGGCATCGCGACGAAGGTGGCCGCGACCACCGCGCCCGAGGTGTGGAACGGCAGCACGATGCCGAAGGTGTCCTCCAGCCAGGGGCCGAGCAGCCCGCGGCGGCCGAAGCCGAGCAGCAGCGCGACACCGCCGACGGTCGGCGGCAGCACCATCGGCAGCAGCACCAGCGAGCGGACCAGCGCCTTGCCGGGGAAGCTGACCCGGGCCAGCAGCCAGGCCAGCGGTACGCCCAGCAGCAGCGACAGCCCCAGCGCCCAGAAGGACACCAGCAGCGACAGCCGGAGCGCTTCGAGGACGCCCGGGCTGGTCAGATGGGTGCCGAGGTCGCTCCAGGTGGTGCGGGCCAGGATGCCGACGAGCGGCATCAGCAGGAAGGCGACGGCGACCAGCGCGGGGACGGCCAGCGCGAGGGGGGTACGGGTACCGGGCGCGCGCAGCCTGCCGGCCCGGGGCGCGGCAGCGGTGCGAGGGCGTCTCATCGCGGTTCCTGGGATCGGGTCGGGCCGGTGGACGGCGGGCGGCGCACGGGGCTGTCCACTCCCCCGAGCCGGACAGTCCCGTGCGCGCCGTACCGGATTACGGCTTCTGGAAGCCCGCCTGCCGCAGGATCTGCTGCGCCTCGGGCGTGCTCAGCCACTTCACGAACGCGGCGGCGGCAGCGGCGTGCTGGGACGTGTTGAGGGTCGCGGCCGGGTAGGAGGCGACGGCGTTCTGGGCGTCGGGGATGTCGACGGCGTCGACCTTCTTCGGCGCGGTGGCGGCGTCCGTCTTGTAGACGAGACCGGCGTCGGCCTCGCCGAGTTCGACCTTGCTGAGCACCGCGCGCACGTTGGGCTCCTGGGAGACCGGTTTGACGTTCAGCTTCTGCGCGTCCAGGACCTGCTTGCTGTAGCGGCCGACCGGCACCTGGGGGGCGGCGAGGACGACCTTCAGCTTGCTGTCGGCGAGGTCCCTGAGGCTGCCGATCTTCTTGGGGTTGCCCTCACCGGTGGCGATGACCAGGCGGTTCTTGGCGATGACGGTGGGGGTGCCGACGTCCACCTTGATCCCGTCCATGGTCTTGGTGTCGGCGGTGACCACGGCGTCGGCGGGGGCACCCTCCCTGACCTGGGCGGCCAGTTCCTGGGAGCCGGCGAAGGAGAAGTTCACCTTCGTGCCCGCGTGCTCCTTCTCGTACACCGCGCCGGCCTTCTTGAAGACATCGGTCAGCGACGAGGCGGCCAGCACGGTGAGCTCCGTCTTGGCGGCGCTGGTGCCGGACTTCTTGGCGCCGTCGTCCTTCTTGTCGTCGTTGCCGCCGCAGGCGGCGAGCGGGACGAGGAGGGCGGCGGTCACGATCGCGGCGGCGGCGCGGCGCCCGGTGAAGAGCTGGGACATGAGGCGGGACTCCTTGTGACGCGGGACGACAGGGATCGTCCGAGCGGATGGGAAAAGCCGCGCCGTGGACGGGCGACGCCGCTGAAATGAGGCAGCCGACCGGTGGGGACGGTAGGTGCGGTGCGGGGCGGGTGGTACCGCGGTGGATCAGCTGCGACCGCGGTGGATCAGCTGCGGTCGATATGCACGCTGGTGGACTTCACGCGGGCGGTGGCCTGCATGCCGACCTCCAGGCCCAGTTCCTCCACCGCTTCCCGGGTCAGCAGGGACACCAGGCGGTGCGGACCGGCCTGGATCTCGACCTGGGCGGCGACATCGCCGAGCTTGACGGCGGTGACGATGCCCGGGAAGGCGTTGCGGGCGGAGGTGTACGAGGCGTCGTCCTCACCGGTGCCGTTCTGCGCCACCTCGATGGAGAAGGCGGCCAGATCGCGGCCGTCGATGAGGCGGCGGCCGCCGTCGTCGCGATGGGTCGCGACCTTGCCGGCGTCCGCCCAGCGGCGGGCGGTGTCCGGGCTGACGCCCAGCAACCGCGCCGCCTGGCCGATCGTATAGGACTGCATGTGCGACAAGATAGGCGACTTTGGCTCGCATTTGCAATTCATAAGGCGAAGCTATATGGCAGATGCCAGGCCCCTTGGAGGAAGGGACAAAGGCCCGACGCCCGGCTCGCACTCAACCTCGCATACCGGGAGGAAGTGGCTAGAGTACTGACGACAGAACGGAAGAATCCCGACATTTCGCTCCGACCTTCCTCTTCCCCGGTGAGGCACTTCCATGAGCCTGAGCATCCGTAACCAGATTCCCGGCACCGTCGTCTCCGTCACCCCCGGCGAGGTCATGGCAACCGTCAAGGTCCGTCTGACGAGCGGCCAGGAGATCACCGCCGCGATCACCCTGGAGGCGGTCAACGAGCTCGGCATCGAGGAGGGTTTCGAGGTACGCACGCTGATCAAGTCCACCGAGGTCGCGCTCGCCACCGGCGCGGTCGACGGCCTCAGCATCCGTAACCAGATCCCCGGCACGGTCACCCATATCGCCACCGGTGGCGCGATGGCCGGCGTCAAGGTCGCCGTCGCGGGTGGCGAGCTGACCGCCGCGATCACCAAGGACGCGGTCGAGGACCTGGGTCTGACCACGGGTTCCGAGGTCACCGCGCTGATCAAGTCGACCGAGATCTCGCTCGCCGCCGCCTGAGCGCGCCGTGCCGCCAAGTCCCCCGCCGACCGGGGGCTTCGGCATTTCCGGCGGCCGCTACGACAGCTCCGGCGGGTCACAGACGCCGACCCAGATGCCGGTGATCGCGCTGATGTAGCGCGCCCCGCAACGGTCGGAGGGCACCACGAGCTGGCTGCCCGCCTCGTCCAGCCGGCGCCCGTCCATGGCCGTGGCCAGCAGGATCGGCGCATCGCCGAAGTCGGGGTCGATCTCCGCCCAGGACAGCACCGTGTGGTGCCCGTCCCCGCCCGTGACGGCCAGCAGGTAGCGGGAGCGGTCCTTGCGCCGCCGGGCGTCGAAGGCCGGGCCCGCCTCGTCGAGGACGTCCCGCAGCAGCGGCCCTTCGAAGGTGTGGTGCTGCGGCCCGTTGGTCGCGCAGTCGAAGACCACCTCGGCACGCCGCTGCGGCCACCGCTCCCGCAGATCCCCGACGGTCAGCGTGAGCGGCCGGCGCAGCTGACCGCGGATCAGAAAGCGCCGGGGACCGGCTGACACGGAACCCCCGGGCGTCGGGCGTACGGCGGTGGTGCGGGACGGCGGGCTGAGTCGGCTCATTCGAGTCCCCCTTGGGGCGATCCACGCGGCGGCTGCCTCCCTGTGATGCCCGACCGGTCCGCCGCTGAATCTCGGATGCCACCCTCCGCCGCATTTTGCCCTTGCTGGTGTGAGGCAAAAGGGGCCAAGAGGGCGGCATATCCAGGACGAGAATTACGCCACCCCACGCCACCCGTGCCGCGCTACGCCGCCCAGGCCGCTCGCCGTCCGGTCGCCTCACACCGACCCTTCCCGCGACGGATGCCGTCCCGCCGACCGGCCCGGTACCGCACCGCCGGCGCGATGCTCCTCCAGAGCCAGCCACACCTTGTCGCGCAGCAGCGGCACCTCCGTGAACCGCACCCCGGTGGCGTCCCGCAGGGCATTGGCGAAGGCCGGGGCCACCGGGTTGAACGGGCTCTCGCTCATCGACTTGGCGCCCAGCGGCCCAATGGCGTCCGAGGTCCGCATGAAGTGCACCTCGGTGCGCGGTACATCGGCGTAGGCCGGCAGCCGGTAGCGGCGGAACGCGGGGGTGATGACCTTGCCTCTGCCGTCGACGAGGACCTGCTCGAAGAGGGTCGCGCCGAGCGCCTGGGCGACCCCGCCCTCGACCTGACCGCGGCACTGCATCGGGTTCATGACCCTGCCCGCGTCGGCCGCGTGCACGCTGCGCAGGATCTTGATCTCTCCGGTGCCGGGGTCGACGGCGATCCGGAACCACTGGGCGTTGAAGGCCACCGAGCGCGGCGAGCCGCCCCAGTGCCCGGCCGCCGTCAGCGCCACCTCCTTGTCACGGGCCGCCGTGTAGAGCTCCTTGAGCGACACCGGCCGCCCGCCGCACTCCACCGAGTCCGCCGTCAGCCGGCACAGGCTCCGCGGGGCCCGGGCATGCTCCGCGGCGAACGTCAGAATCCGCTCGGCCAGCGCGTTGGCCGCCTTCATCACCGCCTTCCCGGCCACGACGGTCCCGGCCGAGCCGAAGGCGCCGGTGTCATGCCGTACGACATCGGTGTCGGACTGCCGGATGGCGATCCGGTCCACGGTGGTGCCCAGCGCCCCGGCGGTGATCTGCTGATGCACGGTGGTGGTGCCGTTGCCGAACTCCGCGGTGCCCACCGCGACGTCGTACGAACCGTCCTCCAGCAGCGTCACCGTCGCATCGGCGAAGTGCCCGCCGGGCGGTCCGGTGGCGATCATCGACATCGCGGTGCCCTGCCCGACCAGCCAGCCCTCCGGCGCGTCCTCGGCGCTGCGGTCCTCGGCGAGGGCATCGCGGACGACCTTGAGGCACTGGTCGAGGCCGTAGCTGGCGATCCGCAGATCCTCCTCCTCGCCGCCGGGGCTGATCATGCGCTCGCCGGGGCCGATGATGTTGCGCTCCCGGAAGACCAGTGGATCGATGCCCAGCCGACGGGCCAGCTCGTCCATCGCCGACTCCACGGCGAAGGTCACCTGTCCCAGCCCGTAGCCGCGGAACGCCCCGGCCGGCACACAGTTGGTGTAGACGGAGTACGCGTCGACCTTCTTGTGCGGCGCGCGGTAGACGGCCATCGATTCGCCGACGCTATGGAACATCACGGCCGGGCCGTGGTTGCCGTAGGCGCCGGTGTTGGCGACCACCCGGAGCTGAAGCGCCGTCAGGGTGCCGTCCTTTCTGGCCCCCGCCTTGATCCCGATGGTGAAGGGGTGCCGGGTGGTGGCGCCGAAGAACTGCTCGGCACGGGTGAACTCCAGCTTCACCGGCCGGTTCAGCCGCAGCGCGGCCAGCACCACGATGTCCTCGACAAGCATCTCCTGCTTGCCGCCGAACCCTCCGCCGACCCGGCCCGCGACCACCCGGACCCGGTCCGCCGGCAAGTCGTAGAGCGCGCACAGGGCGCGGCGGGTCAGGAACGGGACCTGGGTGCTGGAGCGCACCACGATCCGCTCCGCACCCGACGGGTTCTCCTCGGGCGTCTCGAAGTAGGCCACCGCACCGTGCGTTTCGAGGCTGGCGTGCTGCACCCGCTGGGTGCGGAAGGTGTCCTCGTGGACGAGGTCGGCCTCCGCGAAGCCCTGTTCGACGCAGCCGGTCTCGCCGTGCACCTCGCCGACGACATTGTTCCCGGCCTGTGCGATCCGGGACTCGGGGCCCTTGGGGTGGAGCACCGGCGCACCGGGCCGCATCGCCTCCTCCGGGTCGATGACACAGGGCAGTTCCTCATAGTCGATGACGATCCGGCGGCAGCCCTCCTCGGCCGCCGCTTCGCTGTCGGCGACCACGGCGGCCACCCGCTGCCCGACGAACCGGACCACGTCGTCCAGTACCCGGGTGTCGTCGGGGTCCTCGGTGGGATGCTCGTGCCGGGCCGAGGAGAACAGCCGCTCGGGGGCGTCGTGATGGGTGAACACCGCATGCACGCCCGGCACCCCCAGCGCCGCGGCCGGGTCGATGGAGACGATCCGGGATGGGGGTCCCCCCGGTCGAGCGAAGCCGAGACTGGGGGAGCGTGCGGGGAGCGCAGCAGCTTCATGTGCAGCAGTCCGGGCACGTCGATGTCGAAGGTGTAGCGGGCGGTGCCGGTGACGACCTGCGGCCCGGCCGGGGCGGGCAGATTGCGGCCCACCGCCTGCCCCGCGCAGGGCGCTTCGGCGTGCCGGACGCCGCGCACCGCGTCCTCGATCGCCCGGTAGCCGGTGCACCGGCACAGATTTCCCTTGAACGCCCTCGGCAGATCGGCGAGTTGATCCTCGTCGAGCGCGGCGGTCGTCATCACGAACCCCGCCGTGCAGAATCCGCACTGGAAGCCCTGTGCGTCGAGGAACCTCTGCTGTACGGGGTGGAGTTCACCGTCGCCCTTGGCGAGCCCCTCAACGGTGGTGACCCGGCGGCCCTCGGCGCGGACGGCCGGATACAGGCAGCTGTGCACGGGTTCACCGTCGACATGGACGGTGCACGCCCCGCAATCGCCGGCGTCACAGCCCTTCTTGACCCCGAACCAGCCGCGGTCGCGCAGATAGGTGCGCAGACACTGGCCGGGGCGCGGTTCGGCGTCGAAGGGCCGCTCATTGACATGGATCTCGAAGCTCATCGCACACCGTCCCTGGTGAGTCCGCAGTTCCCGGTGAGTTCCGACCGGACCTCCTCGGCCAGCCGCAGCGCCATGTGCCGGCGCCAGGCCGGCAGTCCGTGGATGTCGTCGAACCAGTCGCCGCCGGCGACCGTCCGCTCGATGGTGTCGCGCAGCTCCTCGGCGTCCGGCGGCAGCGGGAACCAGAGGCGGAACGGCCGTACGGTGGCGGCGGTGAGGGTCACCGCCAGCGAGCCGTCGAGCGGGTCGAGGGCGCCGATGACCAGCGCGCCGGACCGGCCGAGTCCGTACAGGGAGGCCTGCCGGAAGGCGGTACGGCACATGAGCGCCCGGGCGGGCAGGGTGACCGAGCGGAGCAGTTCGCCCGCGCCGAGGTCCTTGCGTCCGGCGCCGGTGATGAAGTCCGCGACCCGGGTGCGGCGCAGCGAGCCGTCCTGCGCCTGGAGCAGACAGCTGCCGTCGAGGGCGGCGGTCAGCGAGATCATCGGCCCGGCGGGCAGTCCGTTGCAGAGGTTTCCGCCGACCGTCGCCATGTTCCAGATCTTGAACGAGGCCAGGAAGGCGCGGCAGCACTGCTCGAACAGCGGCGCCGCCGGGGCGTCGTAGGCCGCCGCGAAGCGGGAGAGCTGGGCGATGGTGCAGGTCGCCGCGATCTCCAGCGAGCCGTCCGGCCGGCGGGTCAGCGGCTGCCAGCCCATCCGGCCGAGGTCCACCAGGCGCCGTATGTGCGGCTGCGGTTCGGAGAAGAGGTAGGTGCCGCCACCCAGCCAGGCGTCGCCGGTGCGCCAGGGGGTGCGCTGCCGGGCGTCGCGCACCTCCAGCACCGTGTTCAGGTCCATGCCGCTGAGTGAAGCAACGGCGCACCGCCGGGCACGACTGGTGCGCAACACGGAAAAACACCATCGCCGGGCCGCGGATCTGGATGATCAACCAAGACGACTATGGGCTTGAACGGCTTGCATTTACGATGCTGTAACTCATATTCGCCTCGTGAATGTGAGATGCCGAGGGCTCGCGCCCGGCAGCCGCCCAAGGAGCCAGCACATGCACGTCCAAGATCTCCTCCAGGTTGATTCGCTCGATCTGACCCTGCTGTGGGGCGAGGGCCCCCTGCTCGCCCGGGAGGTCAGTGGTGTCACCGCCACCGACCTGGAGGACCCGGCCCGGTTCCTGCAGCCGGGCGAGCTGGTGCTGAGCGGACTGGTGTGGTGGTCGCCGGACGACAGCCCAGCGAAGGCCGACCGTTTCGTCGCGGCGCTGCACTCCGCCGGGGCCACCGCGCTGCTGGCCGGCGAGGAGACCCATGGCAAGGTCCCGGACGTCCTCGTCGACGCCTGCCGTGCGCACGGCATCGTGCTGATCGCGGTGCCCGCGCACACCACCTTCCGTGCCATCACGGAGGCGGTGTATCTGCGCCAGTGGGGAGATCTGAGCCGGCGCCCCACCGATCACTACGCGCTGCCGGAGCACGTCCGCACCGAGCTGGCCGGTCTGCTCGCCGAGAACGCCGGACCGGACGCGCTGCTGGACCGCGCCTTTGCCCATCTGGGCGGGCCGCCCTGCTATCTGCTGACGGCGACCGGCCGGGTGATCGCGCGTACCCCGGCCGCTCCCGACCTCTCGGCGCAGCAGGCGGTCCGGGATCTGCGGTCCGCGGTCGGCACCGGTCTGCGGATCGACGGGGAGTGCGGACCGTACGACGGCTGGCAGTTGCATCTGCGGGGCGCGGCCGACGCCCCTCCGCGGGTGCTGCACGAGATCGCCGAGGTCATCGCCCAGTACCGCAACCGTGCCGAGCTGCGGGAGGCGGCCGCACGGCGGGCGGCCGAGGAGCTGATCGCGCTCGCCGGCACCGGCCCGGCCGACGGTGCGGCGCTCGACGCAGCGCTGCACGCCTGCGGTCTGCCCACCACCGGTCCGTACCGGGTGATGGTGGCCACGCTGGGCGGGGAGGAGGGCGGCGGGGCGCTGAGCGCGCTGACCGAGGCGCTGCGGCACTCCCCCGGTGAACCGTTCGCGGCCGGCCGGCTCCCGGGCGGCGAGGCGGTCGCCGTCGTGCACACGGGCCCGGGCACCGAGGGACACACCCCGCTCGCCGAGGTCTGGCCGGCCCTGCACGCCTGCCGGCCGCAGACGCCGCTGCACGCCGGGGTCAGCGGACCGGTGTCGACCGCCGAGGGGCTCAACTCCGCGCTGGACCAGGCGCGTTATGCGCTGGCGGCGGCCCGCGCCGCGGCCCCGGAGGCCGCCCGGGTGACCTCCGTCGAGGACCTCAGCACGCTGGGCGCCCTGCTCGCCGGGGTCCCCTCCGATGTCCGTACGGCCTTCAGCAGCCGGGTGCTGGGCCCGCTGGCGCGCGGCAGCAGCTCCTCACACCGGATGCTGCTGGAGACGCTGGAGGTGTTCCTCGCGCAGCACGGGTCATGGGCGCGTACGGCCGAGACGCTGCATCTGCATGTGAACACGGTGCACTACCGCATCCAGCGGATCGAGACGCTCACCGGGCGCGATCTGTCCCGGCTCGATCACAAACTGGATCTGCAGGCGGCGTTGCTGTGCCGTTGAGGGGCGCTCAGCCCCGGTCGTCCGGCCGGTCGATATGGACGTTGGTCGACTTCACCCGGGCCGTTGCGGTCACGCCGACCTCGATGCCCAGTTCCTCGACCGCCTCCCGGCTGACCACGGACACCACTCGGTGCGGCCCCGACTGGATCTCGACCTGGGCGATCACATCGTCGAGGGTCACCTTGGTGACGATCCCCGCGAACGAGTTCCGCACCGACGTCCGCACATCGCCGGGCACCGGATGCAGTCCCGAGGCCCGCTCCTTGGCGAACACCGCCAGGCTCACCCCGTCGATGACGCGGTTCCCCGCGCCGTCCCGGTCCATCCGCAGCTGCCCGCCATCGGCCCATCGGCGGACGGTCTCCGAACTCACACCCAGCAGCCCGGCTGCCTGACCAATGCTGTACCTCGGCACCCTCGCACTCTAGGGCAGCGGCGGCGCCCGGCCCGCACCGCCTCGGGCCGGACTACCGGCACTTCAACCGGCCACGTCGGCCGGGGCGGAGGCGAGCCCCGGCGGTGCCAGGTCGAGGGCCTGGCGTACCGCCTCGATGAGGGCGAGTGCGGACTCTTCGGTGAGTTCGACCGCCACACGCGCCGAGGGGCCCTGGGCGGGGTTCAGGAAGTCGATGTTGACGGTGTGTTCGTAGGGGGCGTGCTGCGGATGGTCGACGTAGACCATCGCCTCGCTGAGGGGGAAGTACCCCCGCGCGCCCTTGCCGCTGCCGTCGATGGCGAACTTTTCGGTGAGGTAGGTGCACATGGTGGTGCGCTCGCCTTCCGTGGCCGTTGTCCGGGAGGGGGTGGGATCAGCCGTTGAGGTGACGGCCGAAGAATTCCACTACGCGCTGCCGGCCCTCGCCCGCGGCCTGCGGGCGGTAACCGGGCCGGTCCACGGCGAAGAAGCCGTGCCCGGCGCCCTCGTAGGTGTGGAAGGTGTACTCCTTGCCGTGTCTGCGCAGCTCCTGCTCCAGCTCCGCGGTCTCGGCCGGGGAGGGGTGCTGGTCCTCGGCGCCGAAGAGCCCGAGCAGCGGGCAGTTGAGGTCCTTGGTGAGGTGCAGGAGCGGTTCGACGGCGAGCGGGGAGTCCTCGGGCGGCCGGCCGACGACGAAGGCTCCGTAGCAGTCCACGGCCGCCTGCAGATCCAGGCTGCAGGCGGCGAGGAAGGACTGGCGGCCGCCGGAGCAGTAGCCGATGGTGCCCACGCGCTGATTGGCGGAGGTGAGCCCGCGCAGATAGCGGGCGGCGCCCGCGACATCGCCGATCAGCCGGGCGTCGGGGACACCGCCCTGCGCCCGGGCCGCGGCGGCCGCGTCGTCCGGGTCGGCGCCGGGCGCCTCGCGGCTGTAGAGGTTGGGGCAGACCGCGGCGTAGCCTTCGGCGGCGAACCAGCGGGTGATCTCCTTGGTGGCGGCGTCGTAGCCGGGCATGTGGTGGATGACCACCACGCCTCCGGTGGGTCCGGGGACGAGCGGGCGGGCGGAGTACGCCTCGATGAGGTCGCCGCCGTGGCCGGTGAGGGTGACGGTCTCTGCCAGGAGTGCGTCGTACATGGGGTCCTTGCCTCGGTCGGTGGACGAGTGGAGGTACGGGCACGGGGAGACCGGCGCGACGGGCCTCAGGTCACGGCGTCGGCGGGGCCGGCCGGTCTGCGCACCGGGCGGCCGGTGGCTGTGCCCACTCGGCAAGATCTTCCAGCGCGGGGAGTGCGTCGTGCAGCAGGCGCTGCCGGTCAGGGGCCAGCCGGGCGATCCGTTCGGCGAGCATGCCGGTGGTCTCCCGGCGTACGGCGCCGAGCAGCGCGAGCCCGTCGTCGTTGAGGCTGATCAGGCTGGCGCGCTGGTCGTCGGGGTCGGGGCGGCGGGCGATCCAGCCGCAGCCGTCGAGCAGATCGACCATCCGGGAGGTGGTGGACAGCGCGATGTTCATCCGTGCGGCGAGTTCACCGACCCTCAGGGGGCCGTGGGCGGCGAGCACCGCGAGGGCGGCCATCCGGCTGGGGGTGAGGTCGCGGTGCAGGCTCTGGCCGCGCAGCAGCGGCAGCAGCAGCTGGATGACCGCGCGCAGCCGGCCGGCCAGCTCGGCGGGCTCGGGCGCGGGGCCTGGCGCCCGCCCGGTCGTCGCGTCGGGCTGGTCCATCAGGGGCTCCTCGGGTGGCGCGAGGGCGGGGCCGGGGGTGGGGCCGGAGCCGGGGCCGGAGGTGGCGGGGCGCCGGTGGCGGTGGCCGCGCCGGGACCGGATGAGGGTGCGGTGTCGGGGGTCTCGGCCACGGTGGCCGCGACCGGCGCCGGACCCCTGCCCGCCGGGGTGGGCGCCCGGTCGTCGTGGACATACCGCCCGCCGCGCAGCATCGAGGCGAGGGCGGCGATCAGACAGGCGGCGATGGCGAAGTCGAAGGCGACGGCGAGCCCGTCGGAGAACGGCTGGGAGATCAGCTGGGGGAAGAACTCCCGGCCGGTCAGATACGCGGCATGACCGGGCGGCAGCTGGTCGAGGACCTGCGGTCCGAGGAGGGTCTGGACGGGGTTGTAACCCAGCAGCGAGGCGAACAGCACCCCCACCGGCGGCAGCGCCGCGATCTTGGCGGCGTCGGCCGGCGGGACACCCTGGGCGGTCAGTCCGCTGGAGAGGGTGTGCGGCAGGGATCCGGCCAGGCCCGCGATCATCAGCGAGAAGAAGATGCCGATGGACAGCACCATGGCCGAGTTCTGGAAGGTGGTGCTGATGCCGGCGCCCACGCCGCGCTGGTCGGGCGGCAGGCTGTTCATGACGGCGGCCCGGTTGGGCGCCGCGAACAGGCCCATCCCCACGCCGTTGAGCAGCAGGATCAGCGCGAAGCTGGGGTAGCCGAAGTCGACCGGCAGGGCCTGTAGCGCCACGAAGGTGCCGGCCGCGAGCAGCATGCCGCCGGTGGCAAAAGTCCGCGCCCCGAACCGGTCCGACGCCCATCCCGACACCGGCCCCGCCACCAGGAAGCCCAGCGTCAGCGGCAGCATGTAGATGCCGGCCCACAGCGGCGTCTCGGTGAAGCCGTAGCCGTGCCGCGGCAGCCAGATGCCCTGCAGCCAGATGATGAGGAGGAACATCAGGCCGCCACGGCCGAGCGAGGCGAGCAGGCTGGCGAGATTCCCCGCGGTGAACGCGCGGATCCGGAAGAGCCCGAGCCGGAACATCGGCGCCGGCACCTTCGTCTCGACCACACAGAAGACGGCCAGCAGCAGCACCCCGCCCGCCATCGCGCCGAGCACGGCGGGGTTGCTCCAGCCCATGGTGTGGCCGCCGTAGGGCTGGATGCCGTAGGTGATCCCGGTCAGCACGGCGATCAGGCCGGCCGCGAAGGTGAGGTTGCCCCACCAGTCGGGCCGGGCGGGGGTGCGGATACCGGTGTCCCGCAGCTTCAGATATGCCCAGACGGTGCCGAACACGCCGAACGGCACCGAGACCAGGAAGACCAGCCGCCAGTTGACGGGCCCGAGCAGCCCGCCGAGCACCAGGCCGACGAACGATCCGGTGATGCCCGCGACCTGGTTCAGGCCGAGGGCGAGGCCGCGCTGCCGGGCGGGGAAGGCGTCGGTGAGGATCGCGTTGGAGTTGGCCATCAGCATCGCGCCGCCGACGCCCTGCAGGACCCGCATGGCGATCAGCCAGAGGGCGCCGGCCGTGCCGTGCTGCCAGGTCACCGACAGCAGCACGGAGAAGACGGTGAAGACGGCGAAGCCCAGGTTGTACATCCGGGTCCTGCCGTACATGTCGCCGAGCCTGCCGAAGCTGACCACCAGCACGGCGGTGACCACCAGATAGCTCATGATCAGCCACAGCAGCAGGCTCGTGTTGCCCGGCCGCAACGGGTCCACGCCGATGCCCCGGAAGATGTCGGGCAGCGCGATGAGCATGATCGACATATTGATGGAGGCGATCAGCACGCCCAGTGTCGTATTCGACAGGGCGACCCATTTGTAGCCCGGCCCGGGCGCGAAGCGCGGCCGTGCGCCGGTGGCGACCAGGTCTCCTGTGTCGCCGGGATCAGCAGCAGTCCTTCCCACGGGGCATCCACTCCCACCGGGACATTTACTTGCTTGACATCAACCAATTTTAGCTCTCCGCGCGGCGACCCGGCCAGCACAGGCCGCCGGGCGGGGGTGGCTCCTCGGACCCGGCCCGGCACCCTCCGCGGTGCTCGTCATCTCCAGGGCCCCTGCTCCGAACAGAGCAGTCCGATCACCCCATGGGCGCGTCGTCGTCATCCTTGGCGCAATCACCCGAAACGCCCCTCGGCGATACCGGACGGATCGCCAACTTCCCTACCAGGCAATGGAGTTGCAGGTGGGACGACCGACTGAGAGAGCATCATGTGAACCGACAAAATGCCCGGTAAGTTGCTTTTTCCCGTTGCGCCCGATTTATGACGATGTGAATCTGGTGTCCCATTCGTCGAAGGAGTTGATCGCATGGTTACGGATCGCACAGCGCCGGTCGAGACGGCCGCCCTGGCCGCCGAGGTCGAGGGACTGCTTGAACCCGCCGAGGCCGACGGTGTTTTCCGCGATACCCGTGAGTGTGGAGGTGCGCTGCTGCTGGCCGCGCTGCTCCTGATCTCGCCGCCCACCCCCCGGCCCAAGACTGACGTTCGCTAAGGCTGAGGGGAAAGCGTTGGCTGAACAGACGCAGGGAGCAGTCCCGCTGAGCGCTGTGATTGCCGATGCCGCAACCGGGGTCGCCCTCGCCCTGCGGGGTGAGGGCGACCCTTATGCGCTGTCCGGCATTCTGCGGCAGAGCGATGCGCTGACCTCGGCCGCGGTCCGGGTGCTCGGCGCCGATGCGCTCGCGCCGTACGCGGTGGAGCACCGGGCGGCGCCCGTCGGCGCGGACGATGAAGCGGTGGTACGGCAGGCGCTCGCGGCCTATCCACCCGGAGCCGATGCCTCACAGGTGTCGGTATGGAGCTACCGGGGCCTGATCGAGGCCTCGCACGCATTTCTTCCCGCGGGCGCACAGCCCTGGCCCGCGCCGCCCGAGGCCGAAGCCGCATGGGTCGCCGGCGACCCCTGGCCGAAGCTGTCGCATCGCGTGTCGCAGGTGGCCGCGCTCGCGCTGCCCGGCCTGGCGCCCGGTCTCGCCGAGCAACTGGCCGCCCGTACCGATGATCTGGCCCGCGGTTTCGTCCGGGCGGTTCGCCGCCGGGACTGGCTGCAGGCGGCCGGCCTGGGCCGTTGGCTGGCCCGGCTGCCCGACGCGCCCTCGACCCTGGGGCTCGACAGCGGACTGGCGTTCATCCGCCAGATGGGTGGCGCCGACCCACGGGTGGCGCTGCATGTCGTCGCCGCCCAGCGTTTCTACGGACGGGGTTGGTGACCGGCGGCCGGGGCGACCCCGGGCTGCTGGACCGCATGGTCCAGCGCAGCCTGGGGTGGCTGGAGGAAGCGCGCCCGCTCTTCCGCCTGCCCTCGAACGTGACGACGGACGCCGACCCGAATCTGACCCTCAAACCACTGGGTGAACTGGCCGAACTGACCCAGCTGATCGGGGTGCTGCACCCGCGGGAGGAGATCCGTACGGCGGCCCGCGGTCTGTTCGCGTTCGCCTGGAACGAGACCCGTGACGGCGAGCTGTTCGCCGAGCTGATCCGCGGCGAGCCGTTCGCGACCTACCCCGTGGAGCTCTACGGGGTCTTCACACAGGCCGGGCTGCGCCATGCCGAGGTCGACGAGCTGGTGCACACCACCACACGGCTGCGTGGCTGGCGGGTGGCGCGGGAGGATCACACCCGTACGCTCGGCGTGCTCAACGCCGAGCGGCGGATCGGGCTGCGCCAGCACGCCGACTTCGGCGCGGTGCTGGCGCTGACCGGCCTCGGCGGGCTGCCGGAGCCCTGGGCGCTGGACCGCAAGTCCGCGTACGGCGTGACCCATGATGTCTTCCACCTCACCGACTGGGGGCGCAACCGGCAGCGGCTGCCCCCCGAACTCGCCGACTATCTGCGGCTGTGGGTCCCCTCCTGGCTGGAGAACTGGCTGGAGGAACAGCTGTGGGACCTGGCGGGCGAGCTGCTGGCCGTCACGGCCTGTCTGCCCGCCGCCCCCTACGATCCGGTGGCCTGGCAGCGGCTGGCCGACGCGCAGGCGGCCGACGGCAGTGTGCCCGAGATGGGTGCCGCGCCGGCCACGGGCGACCCGGCCGAGGCGTTCACCGCCTGCTACCACTCCACCCTGGTGACCGCGTTCGCCGCCACCCTCGCCCGTATCGCCTCCGACGAGGCCGAGGCCGGTCCCCCGGCCGGGGACACGGCGTCGGTGGGCGGGCGGACCCCCTGCGAAAGCGAGACAGCCCTGTGACCGTGACGGCCGCATCCCCCGCCCTGCTGCACCGTGTCGGCGACCGGGCCCTGTCCTGGCTCGACGACCATCGTGAGCACTTCCGGCTGACGCCCGACGACTTCGCCTCCAACGGCGCGGTCGTCGAGCGGCTCAAGCCCATCGGGGAGCTGGCGCTCAATATGCAGGTGCTGTTCCGGGAGGGTGTGGCCGGATCCCGGCAGAAGGCCCGCGCCGGGCAGCTGCTGGACTTCACCTGGCGGGAGCTGCTGGACGGCGGCAATGTGCTGGCCCGCCTCCAGCACGACGAGCCGCTCTCCCCCGTGCCGCTGGAGGTCTATGCGACCTTCCACGAGCTGGGGCACCGCCATCCGGGGCTGGAGGCGGCGGTGGAGGTCTGCCGGCGCACCACCAGCTGGACGGCGCTGGAGATGATGCCCAACCGGCGGCTCGGCGTGCTCAACGCGGAGCGCAAGCTCGGGCTGGCGCCCAGCAGCGACTTCGACCGGGCCGTGGAGCGCACCTGGCTGGGGCAGCTCCCCGAACCGTGGACGGTGCAGCTGCACATCGCCTACGACCTCACCCACACCGTCTTCCACCTCACCAACTGGGGCGAGGCACCCGAGCGCATCCCGGAGGCCGTCGCCGACTACCTCACGCGGTATCTGCCCGCCTGGATGGAGGACTGGGCGGACCTCGAACACTGGGATCTGCTGGGCGAGCTCCTCGTCGTGGACGCCTGTCTGCCGCGGCCCACGCTGGACGCGGAGCTGTGGGAGCGCTACGCCGCCGCGCAGTCGGCCACCGGCGCGATGCCCATCCAGCGCCGGATGCCGCAGGGCGACGCGGCGCGCGTCTTCGACCTGGTGCACCACCCCACCCTGGTCGCCGCGTTCGCCTCCGCGATGGCCACCTCCCGGGCCATGTCCGCCGCCTGATGGGCCCGGACGCCTGATGAGCCCCGAACGCGGCTCCGCACTCGCCGACCGCCTCGCGGACGCGGTCACCCGGATCGACGCCCCGGACATCGTGCTCGGGGTCACCCGGCACGACCGGCGGACCGTGATCACCGGCGGCGCCGCCCTGGCGCCGCCCTCACCACGCCATGCGCTGCGCTACGAACTGGGCTCGCTCTCCAAGACCTTCACCGTGCTGCTGCTCGCCGAGCTGGCCAGGGCCGGTGTGCTGTCCCTGGACGATCCGCTCGTCGCCCATCTGCCGGACCTGCCGCTGCGGCACCCGCACTCACGCCGTATCACCCTGCGGCATCTGGCCACCCACACCTCGGGGCTGCCACGGATCCCCGGCGACCTGATCGCCGGCGCGCTGCTGCATCCGTACGCCAACGGCTACGCCCACTACGACACCGAACGTCTGCTGGACACCTTCGCCCGTACCCGGCCGCGGCACCGGCCCGGCACCCGCTGGCGCTACTCCAACTTCGGCCTGGCGCTGCTCGGCCCGGCCATGTCCCGTGCCGCGGGCACCGGCTACCCCGATCTGCTCACCGACCGTGTGCTGCGCCCCCTCGGGCTGACCGACACCACGCTGGGCCCCGGCACCACCGGCACCGACGCCATCGGCCACCGTACGAACGGGGTGACGCCGGTGCGCAGCGCCGACATGGGCGCCTTCGTCGCCGCCGGGTCGGTCCGCGCCACCCCCGGCGATCTGCTCACGTACCTGGAGGCGCACCTCTCCCCCGAGGACACGCCACTGGCCGGGCCGCTGCGCGATGTCCAGGTCCCGCTGCTGCGCCGCGGCTGGCGGCACCGCAACACCCACACCCTGACCTGGTATCACCACCCCGCGCCGACCGGGCCGCTGCTCTTCCACGTCGGGGCGACCTTCGGCCAGCAGGCGTTCCTCGGCTACCACCCGGCCTCGCACACCGGCCTGGTCGCGCTGGCGACCCGTCGCGGCCGCACCTGCCGGATGGTGACCACCGCCTACGAGCTGCTGTACGAGCTCGCCGGCGAACGCCCCGACTGAAGCGGGGGCGGCCGCCGGTCACAGGTCGCCCGCCAGGATCCGGGCGAGGGAGATCTCGGGGCGCTCCTCGCTGGCCCGGTGGAAGGTGTCCGTGTAGGCCTCGTCGCCGATCGCCGCGCGGGCCCGCCGTTCGCACTCCTCGCGTACCGCCCGCAACTCCGGTGTACCGCGCTGTGGATGCCCGACGGTGCGCCAGATGGCCTGGCCGTTTCCGTAGACGCGGGCCGCGGCCGCGCCGTCGCCCTGGGCCGCCACCGCGGCCGCGAGCAGGTCCAGGCCGAGCGCGATCCCGAAGTTGTCGCCGATGCTCTGTTTGGCCTCCAGCATCGCACGGGCATGGTCCGCCGACTCCTCGGGCCGGCCCTGGAACAGCGAGATCAGCGAGAGCTGGTAGTCGGTGTAGGACCGGGTCCAGTGTTCGCCGCGCCGGACACAGCCACGGCGGAGTTCGGTCGCCTCGGCCCGGGCCTCGGTGAGCTTGCCCAGACCGGTGAGCGCGAAGATCCGTACGAGATGGCAGCGCAGCCGCCCGGGCGAGTCGAACGGGACGTCCGGCGGCGGGCCGAGCACCTGGTCCGCGACGGTGAGCGCGGACATCGGGCGGCCGGCGATCAGATGGGTGAGGCCGATGAGATAGCCGGCCGCCAGCACCGCCTCCGCGTCGTCGGACGCCCGCGCCGCCTGTGAGCACTCCAGGCCCAGGGCGTCGGCCAGCGCCAGATCGCCCTGGAGGAGTACGGCGACGCCGAGCGCCCACAGCGCCCGGGTACGGGCCCGGCTGGGGCCGTGATGCGCGGCCAGGGCGCGGGCCAAGTAGTCGCGGGCCTCGTGCAGATGGCCGCAGCAGCTCCAGAACAAGCCGATGGCGGCGCTGAGTTCCTGGGCCCGTTCCGGGTCGGTGACCAGGAGGCGGTCCAAGGCGGTGCACAGATCGACATGGGCGTCGGCGACCCTGCGGTACCAGCCGACCTGTTCGGGCCCCAGCCAGCCCAGCTCGGCACGGCGGCCGAAGGCGACGAAGTGCGCGGCGTGCCGGTCGGAGAGGTCCGCCACCTCGTCGAGTTCGGCCAGCCACATCCGGCCGTACTCGCGCAGCGTGTCGAGCATGCGGAAGCGCGAGCCCTCGCGGCTGAGCACCGATTTGGCGGCCAGCCCGGCCAGCGCGGTGCGCACCCCCTGCTCGGTGAGCGGGCCGCCGGCACAGACGGCGCCCGCGGAGTCCTCGTCGAAGGTGCCGCGGAAGACCGAGAGCCGGGCCCACAGCAGCCGCTCCAGCGGGGTGCACAGCTCATGGCTCCAGCCGATGGCGCAGCGCAGCGTCCGGTGGCGCGGGGGGCGCGGCATCCCGTCGCCGTCGAGGGTGTCGAAGCGGGTGGTGAGCCGCTCGGCGATCCGCTCGACGGAGGTGCTTGCCAGTTGGGCGCAGGCCAGTTCCAGGGCCAGCGGGATGCCTTCGAGGCGTCGGCAGATGATGTCGGCGGCCGCCGCGTGCGGTGGGTCGGTGAGCCGGAGTCCGGGGACCGCGGTGCCGGCCCGTTCGATGAACAGGGTCAGTGCGTCGTTGTCGCCGGTGCAGGGCAGCGGGCCGATCTCGGTGGTCCACTCGCCGGCGAGGCCCAGCGGCTGTCTGCTGGTCACCAGCACGGTCACCCCGGGGGCCGCCGTCAGCAGATCTCCGAGGAGGTCGCGGCAGGCGTCGACGAGGTGTTCGCAGGAGTCCAGCACCAGCAGCAGCCGTTTGTCGGCGAGCCATGCGCACAGCGCGGCGGCCGGGGTCCGCGCCGTGTGGTCGGCCAGCCCGACGGCATCGCTGACGGCGGCCATCAGCAGTCCTTCGCCGTGCAGGGGCCAGAGATCGGCCCAGCGGACTCCGTCGGGGAACCGCCGCTCCGCCGCGCGCGCGGCCCGTATGGCGATCCGGGTCTTGCCCACGCCACCGGGGCCGGTAAGGGTGATCAGCCGGTGCTCCGTCAACTTGTCGTCGATCCGGCGAAGTTCGGTTCGCCGGCCGACGAAGCTGGTCGACTCCTCGGGAATGTTGCTCGCCACGGGCCCAGTTTGCCCCAGCTTCGGCGCGGGTGGCGGAGGGTGGCGAAAGCGGGCAGGGGCGCGAGTTGACGGTCGGCGGCGCGGCGCGGGCGGCGCGCTCCGTCACGGCGTGACGATGGGGAAGTTGGGGTCCGGGGTGCTGAGGAGTCCGAAGAGCCGGCTGAGCGCCCCGGCCTCGCCGTGCTGTGCGGCCTCGGCCGGTCCGCCGCCGGCGAGCAGGCTGAGCAGCTGGGGCTTGGTGAGGGTCAGGGTCAGATCCGGGCCGCCCTCGTCGTTCGGGGTCGGGGCGCCGGGCGAACTGAGGTGGGTGAGCGCCCCGTTGGACAGCGTCAGATGCCAGGTCCGGTCCTCGTCGGGGAGGTAGAGATCGAGGGTGAGCGAGGTGGACCAGGCGCGGGGGCCGTCGATACGGAGGGCGAGCGAGTCGATGAGCTGGTCGACGGTGAGCGCCATGGCCATTTCGGGGCCGGCGGTGGCCGGCCGTCCTTCGACGGGGGTGCCGCGCAGTTCCATGGCGCCGGTGAGGTAGAAGTTGCGCCAGGTGCCGTTCTCGCTGCCGTGGCCGAGCTGTTCGTAGACGAGGGCCAGTTCGCGCCGGGCGCGGAGGTTCGCCGGCTCGGCGAAGACGGCGTGGTTGAGGAGGGTGGCGGCGAACCGCAGATCGCCCTCGGCGGCGTAGCGCTTGCCCGCGTCCACCGTGGCCTCCACACCGCCCATGGTGTGCACATAGCGTTTGGCCTGCTCGACCGGCGGGTGCTCCCACAGGTGGGCGGGGTTGCCGTCGAACCAGCCCAGGTAGTGCTGGTAGACCGCCTTGACGTTGTGGTTCAGCGAGCCGTAGTAGCCCCGGTTGGCCCAGACCCGCTCCAGGCCCGGCGGCAACCGCAGCTCCTCGGCGATCTCGGTGCCGGTGAGCCCTTCGTTGAGCAGCCGCAGCGTCTGGTCGTGCAGATAGGCGTACAGGTCACGCTGGTCGGCCAGCAGGGCCTTGACGCGGTCCTTGCCCCAGGTCGGCCAGTGGTGGGAGGCGAAGGCGACCTCGGCCTCGTCGCCGAAGAGGGCGAGCGCCTCACCCAGGTAGTGGGACCAGACCCTGGCGTCGCGGACGGCGGCGCCGCGCAGCGCCAGGATGTTGTGCATGGTGTGGGTGGCGTTCTCGGCCAGGCAGAGGGCCTTGTGCGCCGGGAAGCAGAAGTTCATCTCGGCGGGCGCCTCGGTGCCCGGCGTGAGCTGGAAGACGATGCGTACGCCGTCGACGATCTCCTCCTGCCCCGTGCTGGTGATGTCCACGGTCGGCGGGATGAGGGCCATGGTGCCGGAGGAGAGGGTGGTGCCCAGGCCGCAGCCGATCTGGCCGGCCGGCTCCCTCGGGAGCTCGGTGCCGTACATGTAGACGGCGCGCCGGGACATCGCGGTGCCGGCGTAGACGTTCTCGCTGACCGCGTGGTCGAGGAAGCCGGCGGGCGCGAGTACCGGCACGGGGTGGTGGCCGTGCGGCAGGACGCCGCGTCCGCCGCCGAAGTGATCGGTGTGCGAGTGGGTGTAGATCAGGCCGGTGACCGGCCGGTCACCGCGGTGTTTGCGGTAGAGCTCCAGGGCCGCGGCGGCGGTTTCGGCGCACATGAGCGGGTCGATGACGATGACACCGTGATCGCCTTCGACCAGCGTCATGGTGGACAGGTCCAGACCACGGGCCTGGTAGATGCCGTCGGTGACCTCGTACAGGCCCTGCCGGCTCACCAGCCGGCCCTGGCGCCACAGGCTCTCGTGCGCGGTATCGGGGCAGTTTCCGGCCAGAAACGCATAGGCCTCGGCGTCCCAGACCACCCGGCCGTCGTCCGTGGTGACCTGGGGCGGGTCGAGCGCGGCGATGAAGCCGCGGTCCGCGTCGGCGAAGTCTTCGTGGTCATCCACGGGTACAGCGGTCACGGGGCGCTACCTCTCCGGGGCGGCGGGCCACAGTAAAATGCCCCACGCAACCGATTTAACCCAATTTGTGCGGCAACCGCAGTGTGGGCGCGGGGGCACCGGCCGGGGCCCGCCGCCGTGCGCGTCCCGGGCCTGTCCGGACGGCCCCGATCCGCCGGACAGGCCCGGGGTCCGCACTAGGGCCTGTCTTCAAAGTCCCGTCGTTCGCCCGTAGGGCGGGCCTCGCGGCGTCTGGTGCGTGCGATCGCAAGGCGGAGGGTCGTCCCGGTACTGGGTGTACCGGGATGATCCCGACAACGCGGCGAGCGTGCGTGCCAGGCGTCGCGAGGCAGACGGGACTTTGAAGACAGGCCCTAGACCGGCGCGGCCTCGATGAGGCTGAAGCGGTTGGGCTCCGGGAGCCGGGTGACGGTGCGGACGGCGAAGCCCGCGGCGCGGCACAGGCTCTCGAAGTCGTCCCTGGTGCGCTCCCGGCCCCCGACGTTGACCAGCATGTTCAGGTCGCTGAGGTAGACCACGCCGGCCGCCGACGGGTCGGCGACGGGCGGCAGCACCGGCTCGACGATCAGCAGCCGGCCGTTGTCGGGGATCACCCGCCGGCAGTGCCGGAGGATCTCCGCGCACTGTTCGTCGCTCCAGTCGTGGATCACGCTCTTGAGGAGATACAGGTCGGCGCCTTCGGGCGCGGTGGCGAAGAAGTCCCCGGCGACCAGCGCACAGCGGCCGTCCAGCCCGTCGCGCGCCAGCTTCGTACCGGCCTGCGCCAGGCCCTCCGCGCTGTCGAAGAGGATGCCGCCGAGCGACGGATACGCCTTCAGGACCGCGGCGAGCAGGGTGCCGTCACCGCCGCCGATATCGGCCACGGTCGCGAAGCGGCCGAAGTCGAAGGCCGACGGCAGCAATGCGGCGGTGTCGCGGGTGGCCTGACTCATCGCGGCATTGAAGTCGGCGGAGAGTTGCGGCTGTTGGGCGAGGTGACCGAAGAAGTCCTTGCCGAAGACCACGTCGAAGGCGGTCTCGCCGGTGCGCACACTGTCGTCCAGCCGCTCCCAGGCCCTGAGCATGGTCGGGTCGGTGAACATCCGGACGAAGGAGTGCAGCGAGTCGGGGCCGTCGCTGCGCAGCAGGGCACCGGCCGGGGTGACGGCGAAGGCGCCCGGAGACCGCTCGACGAGGAGTCCGATGCCGGTCAGCGCCCGCAATAACCGCCCCATCGCCGGGGGTTGTGCCGCGCACTCCGCCGCGAGCTCGTCCGCGGTACACGCGCCGTCGCCGATCAGATCGACGATCCGCAGCCGGGCGGCGGCGCCCGCGGTGTGTGCCGCCATCGCGCCGTAAGCGATCCGGACCAGCGTGTCCCGGGCCTCGTTCGATGGCTGATTTTCGCGCGACATGGCGCCACACCTCTCCGGTCAACAGCGTTACGGCCAGGGCCTGGCAGGGCACAACAACGCAGTGACGTGACACCCCCAGCCTTTGGTTAGGTAACCCTAACTTCCCTGGATATTCGGAGCAATGCCCCCCGCTCACCGCACTGCACCCTGCCCGTACGGCGCGGCCGTCCGCACCACCCGGGAGAGGAGGGACGCCCCCTGTCCCCGTACGACGACCGCCCCTTCGGCGAGCTCACCGAGCTGTTCCGGCGCGACGCCGCTCCCTGCACCCGCACCCGCCCCCCCGACCACCGGCCGCCCGGCCCGGTCGCGCCCCTATCCCCGTGGCATCACCTGGCCGGTGGCGGCCGCCGCGGTCGTCGGCCTGGCCGCCGGCATCACGCTGGCGCACGGTCTGCTGCTCGCGAGCGGGCTGATGCTGGCCGGGCTGTCCGGGCATCTCGCCGCCGGCGGCCGCGACCAGCACCGGTAACGGCCGGGGCCGACCTGCGCCCCGTACGGCATCCACAGCCGCACGCGCCGCCCGGCACACAGCCGCCGACCCGCCTGCCCAAAGAGGGCGGGCG